>NZ_JBSHAM010000021.1:0-64752 GCF_053611505.1 Amycolatopsis sp. NPDC054798
AGCCAAAAATGCGGGAGGAGGGTGCTTGTCAAGGCATCTTTCCCGCCTTGACAAGCACCCTCCTCCCGTCATCACAATCGGCTTCGGGGTGCCCCCAACTCACCGGACGCAATGTCGCCCCCTGGCGACGAGCCGTCACCCCAACACCTCCCGCAACCGCACAGCAAACGCCTCCGGCTCCCCCGCATACCCATGCTCCCCGCCAAGAAACCCCGCATGATGACTAGGAAACATCACCACCCCCACCCCCAGCACCCGAGCCACCCCCCGAGCAGTACGCGCCGTGAACGTATCCCCAGTCTCTTCCCCAACCCCAATCACCACCCGAGCACCCGAATCCCGAACCCCACCAACATCCGGCACATAATCAATCACCGCCCGAGACCGCCCAGACAACAACGGATCATCCCGCCGCCCATCATCCTCCGCGGACATCCCAAACGCCCCCGGCTCCACCACCGCCCGCGCGAAAAACTCCTCCGTAAACTCCCCCACCCAACTGCTCATAGCGATAAACTCCGCCATCCCATACCCAAATCCCCGCTCGAAATACCGCTCAGTCACCCCATCACAAGCCCGCCCAGCAGCCTCCCGATCCGGCAACCCCGAAATACACGGCGGCTCATGCGCGACCAACGTCACCACATCCCCCGGATACCCCGCGACCAACGCCAGCGCGGTAACCGCCCCGCCACTGCTGCCAAACAAATCAACCGGCCCCACCCCCAATGCTTGAATCACCGCGTGCACATCCCCAGCCTGCACCTCCGGCCGATTCTCCGTCTCCCCGTCAGACCGCGTACTGCGCCCAATCCCCCGCGGATCGTAAGTAACCACAGTCCGCTCCGGAAACAACGAAACAAGCGTGCCGAACCCACTGGCGTCCATCGGCTGCCCGATCATCACCAACGGCCGCCGCCCGTCCGAGACCGGCTGATTGTGCACGTCGTAAACAAGGTCCGCCCCGTCAACCGCAAGATGATGAGCAGTCACCACAAACTCCCCTCGCGACACCTGAACAGCCAGCCTACCCATCCGCACAAGCCGGGCACTCCGCAAAGAGTCCACAGTGGACCAAAGCAACCCAAGAACCGGATCAGCTATGCTGAAGCGGTGGCGAATCCAGCAGGCAGCAAAGGAATGCCGCGCCCCGAGCGGGAGCGGCTGATCCTCGACGCCGCCGTCCAGGAGTTCGGCGCCCAGGGCTACGCCCACGCCTCAGTAGCCGCCATCGCCCGCCGGGCGGAAATTTCCAAACCGCTGGTGTACGGCTACTTCGAGTCCAAAGACGGCCTCTACCTCGCCTGCCTGCACCGAGGCGCGGCCCCGCTGGTCGACGCCGTAACCGAAGCCCAGACCGGCACCGGCCTCACCCGGGCCCTGGGCACCCTGAACGCGATCTTCCGCACCCTGGAACCCCGCCGCCTCGACTGGGCCGTCCTGTGGGATCCCACCCTGCCGCCAGGTTCCGCAGTGGACGAAGCAGCCCGCGCCTACCGCCGGAAACTGTCCGCGCTCGGTGCGGAGGGCACGCAGGATGCCTTGGCCTCAGCCGGTTTCGCCGACCCCGGCGACGCCTCGCTGTTCGCCCGCATCTGGTACGGCGCGGTCGCCGCCACCGTCACCTGGTGGCTGGAGCACCCGGAGGAATCCGCCGAAACCACCATCCAGCGCTGCGCCCGCATCCTCACCTCCCTGCGCGGCTGATTTCGCAGTCCACCCACTCGAAATACCCGCTCCCCGACACCGCCCGCCCCCGGAACGCCCCGGAATACGTGTAGGCGCCGACGTAACCGCGCCCGTGGCCGTACCGCAATGGACTGTCCACCACCGCCTCCACCGCCACGACCTCCTCCGCGCCGTCCCGCACCGTCCACCGAAACCGTTCCGGCACGCGCATTTCCCGCCCCCGCGGATCAACCTCCGGCTCGGCCCGATGCTCCACTTCGACCTGCACGTCACGAAACACCGCCGCGTCACCGTCCAGCGTGCGCAAGTGCGCGAGCCGACAAGCCGTCGCCCCGGCCGCACGGACATCGGTAAGCAACAGTTGCGTCCGGTCGTCCAAGTTGATGATCTGATAGGTGAAGAAATCGATCGGCATCTTGAACCGAGGCGGCAACGGCGTACGCCGAAGTGCTTGCGGCGAAAGCGATCGCGCGTATTCGACAGTGCAGAGGCCGCCGATCTCAGTCTCACCGGTTTCGTCGGTGATCATCCCGGTGAACGTGGCAAGCAGGCTCAAGTGATCATAGGCAGGATTGCGCACAAACCACGAGACCTGCGACGTCGCAGTGATCGCCAAGTTCGCCGAGAAGCCTTCGTAACGCGCATGCACCTGATACGACGGATGCGCCGCTTCGATAGCCAGATCCGAATCCCATTCCAGCCGCGAACCGTCCTCGGCGAAGCGGCATTCGGTGCGGGAATCGTAGGCTTGATAGTGATGATGCCCGGGCGCGGCGGTGGACGACAGCACGGTCGTGGTGCGGCGGGCGTCGGAGGTCGCGAGGTAGTCGTTGTCGAAACAGACCGCGCCGGTGCTGCCGATCAGGGTCATGGTGTTGAGGTAGCGGTGCGGCCGCGGCAGTTCCGGCACGAAGATGCCGTAATGCGTCCACGCCCAGGTCCGCGAATCCGGATGCGGCCGCAGCAGGCCAGGCCGGTCGAACGGCTTCGCGGACTCCTCGATCCGCTGGTCGAAGCGGGGCAGCACTCGGTTCACCACAAACGGCGCGGCAGCGGTCAGCACGCTCATCTTTCCTCCTCGGTGCCTATTACCCTAGAGTAAGTTACTCAAGGGTCAATTCGGAAGGGAGCAGTCGGATGACACGGTCCTGGTGGGGCTGGGGTGACACCGAGGAAGCGCTGACCTCCGAAGAGTCGAAGGCGCTGGTCGCGCGCACCGCCGCCCTCCTCCCCGCACACGACTTCACCGACCACGCCCCGCCCGCGCCAGGCGACCTGCCGGTCCCGCCGTCCCGGCTCCGCCCGCCCGCCGCGCTGGCGCGGCTGTGCTCGACCGACCCCCTCGACCGGCTGTCGCACGCACGCGGCAAGGCGTTCCGCGACGTCGTGCGCAACCTGGAAGGACGGATCGAAACGATGCCGGACGTCGTCGCGCGGCCGGAGTCCGAGCAGGACGTGCTCGACGTCCTGGACTGGTGTTCCGCCGAAGACACGCCGGTAATCCCTTACGGCGGCGGCAGTTCCGTCGTCGGCGGCATCGAACCGCGGTTCCCCGCTCCCGCGGTGTCGCTGGATCTCAGCCGCCTCGGCCAGGTCGTGGAGATCGACCAGACGAGCCGCGCCGCGCGGATCCAAGCGGGGGTCTACGGACCCGCCCTCGAAGACCAACTCCGCCCGCACGGACTGACTCTGCGGCACTACCCCCAGTCGTTCACGCATTCCACCCTCGGCGGCTGGCTGGCGACCCGCGCCGGCGGCCACTTCGCCACGCTCGCCACGCACATCGACGACCTCACCGAGTCCCTGCGCGTCGTGACTCCGGCCGGCGTCAGCGAGTCGCGACGGTTGCCCGGCTCAGGAGCCGGACCGTCGCCGGACCGGCTGTTCCTCGGCTCGGAAGGCACCCTCGGCGTGATCACCGAAGCCTGGATGCGGCTGCAGGAACGGCCACGCTGGCAGGCGAAGGCGTCAGTGAGCTTCGCCCGGTACGCCGACGCCGTGCGCGCGACCCGGGCGATCGCCCAGTCCGGCCTGCACCCGGCGAACTGCCGCCTCCTCGACGCCGCGGAAACGTTCCTCAACACTGGTGTCCAGACGGACGGCCTGCTGCTGCTCGCGTTCGAGTCCGCCGACCACCCAGTGGACGCTTGGCTGGACCGCGCACTCGAACTGACCGCGGACCACGGCGGCACCGTCACCTCCCGCCGCGGCGAGTCCGGTTCGACGTGGCGGTCGGCTTTCCTGCGGATGCCGTACCAGCGCGACGCACTCGCCCGGCGGTCGATGGTGGTGGAGACCTTCGAGACCGCCTGCACCTGGGACGCGTTCGAATCCCTGCACAAGGCAGTCACGACGGCGGCGAACGCGGCGATCTCCGAGATCTGCGGCGCGGGCGTGGTGACCTGCCGGTTCACCCACGTCTACCCGGACGGCCCCGCCCCGTACTACGGCATCTACGCGACCGGGCGCTGGGGCAGCACCGTCGCTCAGTGGGACGAGCTGAAAACCGCGGTGTCCGAAGCGATCCTGGCCAGCGGCGGCACGATCACCCACCATCACGCGGTCGGCCGCGACCACCGCCCGTGGTACGACCGGCAGCGCCCGGACCCGTTCGCCGCCGCCCTCTCCGCGGCGAAGGACGCCCTCGACCCAGCTGGCGTGCTGAACCCGGGCGTCCTGCTTCGCTGACCCGGCACCGCCGCAAATACCGCAACGCCGCGTGACTGCTGCACATCCCGTGCGCGCCCGACCCCGGCGGCGTGGCCGCGTCGTATGGCGGCGAGGTCGTCCGCAGACCGAACACCAGACGTCGCACTTCTTTCGCTCCGGCGAGGATGTTCCCGCCGACGAAATTTAGGCACCGCCGCCCGGCTGCACAAGAACACCGTCCACTACCGCGCCCGCAGGCCGAGGAACCATGCAGGCGGCCGCTCGCCGAACACCGACTGGAAGTGGAAGTAGCCCTGCGTGCGGTCACTTTCCCGCGCCAGAGGCTGCCGTGGAACGAACCCGGCCGAGCCGTCTGTCCATTGTGGATTGGTTTGCCTTCTCGCGTCGCCGTGTTAGCCTGTCGCCGTGCTGCGCCTCATGACGTCCGAGCGACTCGTAACCCGGCGCGCCGGCTGAACCAGGCTGCCGGCGCGCGATGCCGGCGTACGGTTTTTTCTTCGGGACCTGGCCCTTTTCCCGCCAGACCTTTCGCGAGTTCCCGGAGAAACGCCATGTCCCTGAGCACCTTCTCGTCCGCCCCGTACACCTCCGCCCCGGCCATGCTGGTCCGCCGCCGGATCGCGACGTATTTCGTCGGCGGCATCGACCAGATCCCCGGCCTGGTCGCCACGCTGGGCCAGCACGGGAAGCTGATCCACGAGCTGTCGGTCGACGTCCGCGAGGGCGTCCGGGAGAGCAGCATGGTCAGCACGGTCCTGGTCAGCCCCGATGCGCTCGACGCCCTGTTGGACGCACTGCGCGACCTGCCGTCCGTCGTCTCCGCAGAGCTGGCCTGACCTCGGCGCGGTCACCCGCCCGGGTGGCCCGGCGAGGCTGCCGCCGACGTCGCGCAGACTGGGGTCCCCACCAGCGAAAGGGCACCCCACATGCGATTGGCCGACAAGATCACCCTGATCACCGGCGCTTCGAGCGGAATGGGCCGGGCGGCCGCCCTCACCTTCGCCCGCGAAGGCGCGACGGTCGTCGTCACCGACGTCGAAGACGCTGACGGCGCCGCGGTGGCCGAGGAGATCCGCTCCGTCGGCGGCCAGGCCGAATACCGCCGCCTGGACGTCACCGACGAGGCCTCGTGGACGTCCGCGATCGCCGACGTCCTGGACCAGCACGGAAAGCTCGACGTCCTGGTCAACAACGCCGGCATCAGCGGCACCTTCGACCCGGACCTCACCAGTACGGCGTTTTACGACCGCCTGCTGCAGGTCAACGCCCGCGGAGTGTTCCTGGGCATCAAACACGGCGCAGCGGCGATGTCCGGCCGCGGTGGCGGTTCGATCGTGAACCTGACGTCGATCTCGGCGTCGATCGGCCAGCCTGGCGTGCACCTGGGCTACGCCGCCTCCAAAGGCGCGATCAAAGCCATGACCACCACCGCGTCCGTCCACTACGCAGCCGAAGGCATCCGCGTCAACGCGGTCGCCCCCGGCTTGCTGCCGCCGATGCGCACCTCCCGCGGCTCGACTGATCCGGTGTGGCGGGCGAAGCAGGTCGAAGGCGTCCCGATGGGCCGGACCGGCGAGGTCCAGGAGGTCGCCGACGTGATCCTGTTCCTGGCTTCCGCGGAATCCTCGTACGTAACCGGAGTGGAAATCCTGGTCGACGGCGGTTTCACGGCCAAATAAGGCTCTCCCGTGGGGCTCCCGCCGCTCGGCGGGAGCCCCACGGTCGCAGTCCCTCAGCCAGGCCGAGATCAACGCCGCGACGATCGCCGCAGCCCGCGCCGCCGAATCCCCAGCGTCCAACCCCGGTGCCCGAATCCTCCACGCTTCAGCTCTCTGCCTGCCACACCGAGCCGCCCTCGGCCCCGTTGCTGCCGCCCGTCGTCCTCCAGCCCACGCGGTACGTTCACCCGAACCACTCCCTGGTTGGCGAGACGGAGACGAAGCCGATGGAACTGAGGCAGGTCGAACACTTCCTCGCCGTAGTCCGGCACCGCAACTTCACCCGCGCCGCCCAAGACGTGCACGTCGTGCAGTCCGCGCTCAGCGCGTCCGTCCGCAAGCTGGAAGCCGACCTAGGTGCGGAACTGTTCGACCGCACCACCCGCCGGGTGACCCTCACCCCCGCAGGCGAGGCCCTGCTCCCCCTGGCCCGCCAAATCGCCGCGAACGTCGACTCCGCCCGCGGCGAGGTAGCCGCGGTGACTGGTCTCGCCCGCGGCCGAGTGTCGATCGGAACCATCCAGACCCTGACCGTCATCGACCTGCCCGCGAAACTGGGCGAATTCCGCACCCGCTACCCGGGAATCCGGCTGCGCGTCCGAGAAGGCACCATCCCCGGACTGACCGCCGCGGTCTCCGACGGCGAACTGGATCTGTCCTATGTGGGCGGTCAGCTGCCGGAAGACCTGGCCGAATTCGCCAGCTGGCAGCAAAACCTGGTCCTGCTCACCCACCCCGGACACCGCCTGTCGACCCGCCGCCGAGTCCGGCTAGCGGAACTGGACGGCGAACCTTTCGTAGATTTCACCGGCAGCGGCCTGCAGGCTCTGGTCGACCGCTCCTTCACCGAAGCCGGAGTCCGCCGCGACCAGGTGTGCGAGGCAACGAACGTCCCACTGCTGGTCGACCTGGTCGCGGCGGGCCTAGGCGTCACCGTCGTGCCTGAACAAGTCGCCGCACGATCCGGACTCCCGTTCGCCCACCTCACCCAGCCGACGCTGTCCCGCACCATCTACCTGACCGGCCGCTCGGCAAACCTCACCAACCCGGCGGCACGCGCGCTGCTGGCCCACCTCCTCGCCTGACCCCGCGCACCGGCGCGAGCACCAGCGCGAACCCCACCAGCCCCAACACCAACGCGACGGTCGTCAGCCCGGTGATCCCAGCGACAAACGCCAACGCGAACGCCCTTCCGCCCAACCGCCGCAGCAACCGGACGACATCCCGAGTCGCCCCGTCGACCGAGTCGGTGTCGGCTGCCAGGTCGAGGCTGACCGCCAGCTCGGCAAGGCTCGCCGGGTCGGCTCCAGCCACCGATGCGGCGTCGGCTGTTTGGTCGGCGCTGGCGACCGAGTCGGCCTTGGCGGCCGGATCGGCACTCGCGACCGAGTCGGCCTTGGCTGCCGAGCTGCTGCTGGCCACCGACCTGCTGCCGGTCGGCCGATTGGCGCTCGCCACCGGCTCCACGCTGGCTCCCAGACCGGCGTTGGACACCGCCTTACCGCTGGCCACCGCATCGACGCCAACCTCCGACTCGATGCCAACCGTCCGGTCGACGCCAACCGCCGGGCGAACGCTAGCCACCGACGCGGCGTCGGCCGCTGACTCGGCCGTGGCGATTGGCTCGTCCCTAACCACCGAGTCGCCACTGACCACCGGCTCAACGCGTGCCACCAACCCGACGCGCACCACCGACGCGATGTTGGCCGCCGAATCGACGCTCGCCACAGACTCGTCGCTGGCCGCCAAGTCGCCGCTGACCGCCCGAGCGGCACTCGCCACCGGCTCAACGCTGGCCACCGCCGAGTCGCCACTGACCGCCAGCTCGACGCGCGCCACAGACCCGACATCGGTCACCGACTCGACGCCAGCCACCGACCCGATGTCGGCCATCGACTCAACACTCGCCGCCGACCCGACATCGGCCGACGCGACGTCAGCCACCGACTCGCCGTCGGCCACCGTGTGATCGCCCACCGCACCGACGACAACGCCATCCGGCGCGACCCCACGCCCGCCCGCGCCTCCCTCAGCACCACCGCCAGCCTCGATGTCAGCGGAGCGATCCGCCGACACCCCACCGGCAAGGCGTCGGTCGTCGCTTCGGCCGGAACCCTCGGCGAAGCCACCAGGCGAAGACGTCATGGGCTGAGTATTGGTTCGCCACGACCACCCAGTCCAACACCTGTTTTCGCTGCGATTCAGCGATGAAATCGATCGCCCTCGCGAAGGCGCATCGACGCGACAGTGGCCGCCGACTCGACGGCACCTCGATCAGGCAAAGACCACCTCCCCGCTTCCGACCAGCTTCACGCCTGCCGCGGACAGCTCCTCGTCGACCCGGGCGCTCTCCTCCGCGGCGGAGAGTTCGCCGTCGTAAGTGGCGTGAGCGTCTTGGACCAGCGTGACCTCGTGACCACGGTCGAGAGCGGCCAAGGCGGTTGCCCGGACACAGAAATCGCTCTGCATTCCGGCCACGACCAGCGGTGCTGATTCCGGCAGCAAGGAACCCAGCTGCGTATCGGCAAAAGAGTCCGGTGTCTGTTTGTCGACTACGTGCTCGCCCGGACGGACCTCGTGCACTAGTTCCCAGCCGGAGGCCCCGGGCACGTCGGGGTCCTCGCCGGTGCCGTTGTTCCGGATGTGCACTACCCGGGCACCCGCGGCCCGCGCCCGCTCCAGGACCCGCGAGATCGCGGCGGCGACTCGGTCGGCATCGGGCACTGGGGTGGGCGGGAGAAGGATGTTGTTCTGAACATCGACGAGAAGCAGCACGGGAACCATGGCAGAAGCATCTCAGCGGGCACCGACAAAAAACGGGGCTCGGCGTTCGCCCACAGGGATGAACGCTGGGCGAGTCTCGAACAGCGCACCCCGATGGGCAGGAATCTGGCATGTGTCCAGGAGCGGCACTCGGCAGTCACCGCTTCCGGTCGCGAGCAGCAGCTCGGCGCACCTGCCCCGAACCCGCTAGCGCTACGAATCCCGCCCCGAATCCTCCGGAGACGACGGCCGCGGGTGGCGCACCGGCCGTTGCCGGGCCACCGGGTAACGCGCCAGAGGATGCGCCTCGTCGAGCCGGTGGCGGGCGCGGCGGGGTACGTCGTCCGATGGGGAGACCCAGCGGCGCATCGAGTCGTCCGGAGGAGCGGCTGGAGAAGGCGGAGAAACAGCAGAGCGACGCCGGGCGGCGCGGCGCAGGAACACCACGGCCAGCACCACGAACACCGCGGCGACGGCCACCAGGAGCCACCAAGCTTGCATTCGTCCTCCCGTCGTGGGTGGGTCGCACGCAAGGGTGCCCGTTCAGCCCGCCGACAGCGCGTTGTCCACACCGCCGGGTGTCACCGGAACGGGCGGTTGTTCGCGAAGGCGGGGTGCCGCGCAGGTCAACAGCAATGACGCTAGCAGGATTCACTGCCCGACAACGGCTGGATGCCACGCTCCGGAGAGGCATACCAAGGCAGGACAGCGAAGCCCACCGCGAGACGAACAGAGGCTTACGACCACGAAGGATCACCCGGCAAGGCAACCCGCCGCCGAATGCTTCACTTCACCCCATCCCGCAACGCCGACACCCGATCCACCGCCGCGGTGAACTCCCCGCTCGGCAGGGAGCCGTTCGACAACCCCGTTGCCAGCGCGGAAGCCGCGTCGTCGCCCTGGCTCACGTCTCGGGCAGAGGCCAGGATCAGATCCATCCCCGCCTCCGCCGCCAGCACCGCACGGTTTCCCGGCCCGCCATAAGACTTCAGCGCGCCGGCCTCCAAAGCGTCCGTCACGGTCACCCCGGCGAAGTTCGTCTCGTTGCGGAGTTCCTGCACCGCCGTTGACGAAAGTCCGGCAGGACGGGCGGGATCCAGGGCTGGGTACACAGCCCACGAGAGCATCACCAGCTTCACGCCGGCGTCGACCACCGGGTGATAGGGAGACTCGTCCTTGGCGCGCAGTTCGGGCAACGGCACGTCCAACGTCACCGGGCCGACGTCCGTGTTGCTTCCGTCCGGAACAGCACCCAGGCCGGGGAAGTGCTTGGCCGTCGCGGCGACGCCGGTCGACTGCTGAGCGGTGACGAAATCCCGGCCCAGCGCACCGGCCACCTGGGGGTCCTGGCTGTAAGAACGCCCGTATTTATCAATGAAGTTGCCCGGCTGGCGGTAGACATCCAGAACCGGCGCGAGGTTGACGTTCATGCCCACCCCGGCAAGATTCTGCCCAGCACCGGTGCCGGCCGCTTTGGCCGCGGCGGAGGGGTCCGCGGACTGGGCGACCTGCTTCGCCGACAAAACGGGCTCACCGGGCAAACGGCGGACCTTCCCGCCTTCCTGGTCGGTCATCAGCAGCAACGGTCGACGCACCGGGCTTTGCTCGTTCGCCTCGCGCAATTGCCGTACGACGTCGGCGATCTGTTGTGAGCTTGAGATATTCTCGCCGAAGAAAATCACGCCTGCCGCTTCTCCGGCGCGGATTCGTTGCAGCAACGTGGCGGGCGGCGTCAAACCGGGATAGGAGTAGATCACCCGCTGTCCGGCCAGTTGCCGCGGCGTGAGCCCGGCCGGGGTGGCGGCGACCGTGCTCATCGCGAGCACCGTCACGGCGAGAGCCAGCAATGCCTTCCGACGCTTCATGCGACCTCCGTTCGCGAGCTGTGAGACAACGCTAGCCCCCGGTGGGCGTGCGTGCTCGACTGACGTCCGCGAAGCAGCGGCGAAGAGAAGTCACGAAGTCCTAAGTAGACATTAAACCCAGTAAGCGACCCGGGCGCGGTAATTGCGCAGCACCAGCAACGCCAGCGACCAGCCGACCACGGTCACCACGCCCGCGACGAGCCAATGCGTCCAGCTCTGTTGCTGCCCGACAAGCGGCGCGCGCACAATCTCGACGAAGTGGTACACCGGGTTGAGCTGCAGCAAATTCACCGCGAGGGAGCCGAATCCTTCGTGTGAGCCCTGATTCATCACCCGCACCTGGTCCATCGACCACATGATCGGCGTCGCGTAGAAGAGCATCGTGATGAAGCTCTGGATCACCGGCGGGATGTCACGGAACCGCGTGGACACCACGCCGAACAGCAGCACCACCCACGCGCCGTTCAGCAGGACCAGCAGCAGGGCGGGCACGGCGAGCAGCATTCCCCAGCCGAGCCCGGGGTGCAGCAAAGCGCCAGCTTTGTCCACCAAGCGGTACGGCTGCGAGAGCTTGCCGAAGAAGATCGCCAGCACGATCACGTACACGACAAGGTTGTGCACCAGGTATAACGCCTGCCGCCACACCGTGCGCAGCGCATACACCGAGACCGGTGCCGGCAGCTGTTTGATCATCCCTTCGTTCGCGATGAACGTTTCCGAACCCTCAACGATGCAGCCGTTCATGAAGTTCCACAGGATGAGCCCGGTGGTGATGCTCGGCAGCAAGGTCGAGATGGAAGAGCCGAACAGCGCGGAGTTCACGACGCCGAGCGCGAGCGCGGTGACCGCCATCCCGACGGTGATCCACAACGGCCCCAGCGACGAACGACGGTAGCGCTGCTTGATGTCCTGCCACGCGAGCAACGCCCACAGTTCGCGGGCGCGCAGCCCGGCTTGCAGGTCGGCGAAGGCACGGCGCCAGCTTCTCGATGCCGCGTCGATCGCGGGCGGAGCGGTCATGACAGCGAACCTAGCCGCGATCGCCGTTCTCGGCCAACACGCGACTACGGTGTGCCGCGTGAGCTTTTTCCTGTCCCGCGTCCTATCCGCACTCCGCGACGGCGGCGACACCGTGCTGTTCCGCCACGACGACGCCACCATGACGTACCGGGCTGCATCAGAGTTGCTGTCCCGGCTGTACGGTGGACTCGCCGAGGTGCGCGGCATGGTGGCGATCGACGCCGCCAACCGGCCGGAAGTGGTGCTCACCCAGCTTGCCGCGCAGCTGCGAGGACTGGAAGTCGTGCTGATCGCCGCGTCCGCGAGCCGTCCGGCGCGGGCGGCGACGCTGGCGTCCACCGGTGCGACGCTGCTCACTGACGCCGACCTCGACACGCTCGCCGCCGAACGTCCGTCCACTCCGGACACGCTGCCGGACCGCGCCACGGCGATTTTCCCGAGCGGCGGCACCACCGGGACCCCGAAACTGATCCGGCATAGCGGTATTTACGACGGCGTGGCCCATATCTTCCAACCGGACGGGACCAAAACCGCTCTCGTCACCGCACCGCTCACACACATGACCGGCAACGCTGCCGTCCTGGGCGCGCTCTGCTGCGGCAACACTGTGGTACTGCGCCGAGAGTTCAACGCCGAAACACTTCTCGCCGACGTGGAACGCCACCGCATCACTACGCTTTCCCTTACCCCACCTCGACTCGCCGCGGTTCTAGATCATCCAAAACTGTCCACTACGGACTTGTCCAGCGTGCAGCAGCTTTCCCTCGGTGCCGCACCGCTTCCGCCCCGCCGGCTGGCCGAGGCGCTCAAGGTGTTCGGTCCGGTCGTCGGACAGGGCTACGGACTCACCGAAGCGCCGATGATCGCCAGCATCTCCGCCGACGAAGTCCTTGCCCGACCGGAACTTCTCGGCTCCGTCGGCCGCATCGTGCCCGGCATGGAAGCCCGGATCGAGGACGGCGAAGTGCTCGTGCGCGGGTTGTCCATGATGGACGGCTACCACGGGCAACCGCCGATCGGCGACGGCTGGCTGCACACCGGCGACCTCGGCCGCTTCGACGAGGACGGCTACCTCTACCTGGAGGACCGGATCGACGACGTCATCGTCACCGGCGAGCACGGCACGAAGGTCTCATCGACCACAGTGGAGCACGCACTCCTCAGCCATCCCAAGGTAAAAGCCGCTGCGGTAGTCCCCGCGCCGGGGCCGGACGGAATTCTCTTGCACGCAGTGGTTGTCGCCGACGAGACGACGGCGGACGAACTGCGCGCCCAGGTCCGGGAAGAACTCGGCGGCGAGCACTTTGTACCGTCCACTGTGGAGTTTCGTGAAGCATTGCCGCTGACTCCGGTGGGCAAAGTGGACAAGCAACAGCTCAAGTGTTGAGTGACCGGACCGTTCTCGGCAATGCTCCTCGTGCGAAAAGGTCTCCGGCGCGGTTGGCACTTCCGCCAGCAGTTCTGACAGCGCGCGGTGTCGTCGCTCCACGACACCCGCAACGACCTCGCGTCCGGCAGCAGTCACCTCGATCGTCACCACCGTGCGGCAACACTCGTCCACGCCGCGCGGGGCGCGCGCTGTCCCAGGCCACAGCCACGAGCACACGAGTCAACCGCTCAAGCTCGGCCACCGCATCCGAAAAACTTGCATAGTGCAAAAGTTTTGATAGGCAACGATGAGGTCGAGGGTGGCCTCGGTCACGAAAGCTTTCTCTCGGGCGCCGGTTTTGTCGGTGATCTTGGTTAGGGTGGGGTTCAGCGACGCGGAGGTGAGCCGGTGGAGGACCACCCACTCCGGGGCAACCCCGGGGAGCAGCACGACACGTACCCTCAGCGCCCCGCGCAGCGGCGGCACGCTCCGCGTGCAAGACAGCGCGGATGAACGGAGAACGAGTCGCCTCCGCGTCGCTGCTCGAACCGATGCCGGTGTGGCGCTGGCCGGTCGCGCGGTGGACGACGTTCGACGAATGCGCCGCCGCACTCGACCTCACGCCCGGCGAACTGGCCTGGTTCGCCGACGAACGCGGCTGGCACCGGCGCTCCCGGGCGGTGCTGCGGCATTACAGCTACCGCTGGATCCCCACGTCCACCGGCGGCGCGCGGCTGATCGAACGGCCGAAACCCCGGCTGGCCGAAGTCCAGCGCCGGGTACACGGGCACGTGCTCGACGCACTGCCGGTGCACGAGGCCGCGCACGGTTTCCGCCGCGGCCGCTCGATCCACACCTGCGCCCGCCCGCACGCCGGACAAGACCTGGTGGTGCGACTGGATCTGGCCGGTTTCTTCCCGACGGTCTCCGCGTCCCGCGTACGGTCGCTGCTCGACCTGGCCGGTTACCCGGGCGCGGTCGCGGCCGCCGTCGCCGGAATCCTCACCACTCGAACCCCGGTCGACGTCCTGCGCGCCGCACCCGCGCGATCGTCCATGCTGAGCCACCTCGCCGGCACACACCTTCCGCAAGGCGCGCCGTCGTCGCCGTCGGTGGCGAACGCGGTCACCCATCATCTGGACCGAAGGCTCTCCGGCCTCGCCGCCGTACTGGGCGCGAACTACACCCGCTACGCCGACGATCTCGCCTTCTCCGGCGGCGCGACCCTGCCGCTGCACCGCCTGCTGCCGGGCGTCCGGCGCATCGTGACCGACGAGGGCTTCCGCCTGCGCGACGACAAGACGTCAGTGAAACCTGCTTACCGGCAGCAACGCGTCGCGGGCTTGGTGGTGAACGCCGCGCCAGCCGTCGCCCGGTCCGAGTACGACGAGCTGCGGGCGGTCCTGCACAACTGCGCCCGCACCGGCCCGGCGTCGCAGAACCGCGCCGGGCACCCGGATTTCCGTGCGCACCTGCTGGGCCGGATCGCGTGGATCAGTGCCACGAACACGACCCGCGGCGCGAAATTGCGCGCCCTGTTCGCCCGGATCGACTGGCCGTGAACCGGTGGTTCACACCGATAACAGGCTGAGATTCCGCTCCATGTCGGCCCACCATCCGGCCGCCGGAACATCCCTCGGCTGAATCATCGAGGCTTTGACCAGAATATCGGGCCGGTTTTCTCGCCAAGCGTAGGAAAAAAGCTCGTCGTAATGCACCCGCGGCAGCCAGCCCTGTTCCCGGCCCGCTTCCAATCGCATGAGCTGCCGGGCAAGATCCACGCTGCTTCGCTCACAACTGCGAAACGCGCTCGAAAATCGTTGCACGGCTTCGGCATCGCCCCGCAGAACCGCCTGGCAGGCAAGGAAAAGCATCGTGACGGCCAGAACGTCCGACCGATGCACCCCGCCCTCCGCCGCCAGATGTTCCGCCAGCTGAAAACTGCGCTTCCGCAGTCCCCGGCGCACCATTTCCGCCAGCGCTCGCTGCTGACGCGTGAGATATTCGTCTTCCCGCAGGTACTGCACAGTGTTTCCTCCCCTGCGCCCGGTCCCGACCCAGGTCGCTTCCCGGTACAGGATGCTCCACCAGGGTGACAGATACCTTGGCGACACTCAGCCGTTCGGAGCAAAATATCACCCAGGGGCATCGACAGTACCCGACCGCGCAAACTCGGGAATCCTTGTTGTGGCTCAGGAATCTGGGTGCACTGAGAGGTTTTCGGACACCCTTGGGGTGGATCGGTTTCCGTATCGACTCCGGGATTTAGCTGGGGTTGCCGGTGTGCGTTGGGTGCATTTCTGCGGAATCCGCATGCTGAGGCGACTGGCCCATGTGGACACCCCGCGCCAGGAGGTGGCCGTGGTCGTGAATCGCTTTCATACCAAGGGGTTTTGCCACCGAAGCGGAGCTGGCCTCCGGGCGGTTGGGGCTTCAGTTGACTCGGGAGGCGCGGTCTTCCGGTTTGATTTCTGGCGGTTATTTCACCCGTTTGGCCCAGTCTCGCGGGGTTGCGCGGGAAGGTGATTGGCGCGGATCGGGAGACCGGCCGGGGGCAGAGCAGGCGTCGCGTTAGTTCGCGGCGGCGCTCGACCGGCCGCGGCCGACGCGCTGACTAGCCGATCAGCTGTCGACCCGGCGATGCCCTGCCATCAGGTCGCTTCTGCCACCCAGACCAGAATCCAGACCCGCCGTGCAGGCAAACCTGGGGATTCGCCCGCTTCCCGGGCAAACCGCCTGAAACTGCTTTACTTGCGCCAAACCGCGCGGGCCATGGCGGGAGTTGCACCGCTCCGCAACACCGGGCCAAGAGCCCGATGGTCGGATCGGACTTCCCCATCACGTCAAGCGCCCAGCCTGCGAACCGCCCGGCTGTCCCCGTCAGATCCGCGTGTCGATTCCCCGGCGGAGCAACCGACCCCGCGCCGGGCCAAGGTTCTCATCCCCGCAACCAACTGACCGGGCATCCACGCTGGGCAGCGCCTTTCGGCCATGCGCCGACCCCTCCAGCCGACGGGCAGCACAAATTCCGGTCCCCTGCGCCGGGTTGCGCGGCCGCACCGTCCCGCCGGGTTTCCCCGGGCTGCCAGAGCCGAAACTCCCCGGCCCGCGCCAAACTGCCCGGCCGCCTCCGCCGCCGAGCTATTCAGCCCGTTACCGCTAAACCGCACGGCAGCTAGCCCACAACCGCTGAACCACACGGCCAGCCAGCCCGGTACCGCTAAACCGCACGACAAACCAGCCACTACCGCCCAGCCGCACAACCAGCCCGGCCCTCCCCAGGGCCAGGCTGGCGCAAAGCCGGCCAACCCGCGCCGGTCCGCACACCGGCCACGAGTCGTTCTCCCCCGCACACCTCAGCCGGAGCTGAAGTGCCTCAGGCGACCTCGGTCCGGCTGCCGCCCGGGGCGTGCAGCCCCAGCATGTCCAGCAGCAGGGCGCATTCCTGGGCGTCCTTGGCCCGGGACGCGACGGCCAGCGCTGCCTTGCGGCGGCGTTCCTCCTGCCGGGCCGCGTCCGTGTCGTCCACGAGGTCTGGCGCCGGGTGCAATCCGGTGGTCAGGTCTCGCATGGTGGCTCCTCCCCGATCGGCGTCGGCGCGGGTTTTCCGCGCTCGCTGCACACCCCTTCAACGGCCGAGTCGCACCGGATGTTCCGATGATTCCGGTCACGTCGGCCAGCCAGACCAGAATGGCACATGACGGGAGCCGCCGGTGCGGTACCGGAAAACAAGGCGTGCGCAGGGGAGCGTCCCGTATAGTCCTAAGTGGACACAACACAAGAAGCGCCCATTCGGGTGGCGTGAGTGGCCTCACCCGGCTGGGAGAGCCACCATCCACGCTGTGCCTTCCGCCCGACACCCTGTGCGCACCGCTCTCGTCGGGACGACCGTGCTCGTCCTCGGCGTCCTCACCGCGACGCAGGCGCCGAATCTGCCGCTCATCGGCGACGGCACCGCGTATGCCGCCGAGTTCAGCGAAGCCGCGGGACTGCAGACCGGGAACGACGTCCGGATCGCCGGGGTCAAAATCGGCCGGGTATCAGGGGTTTCGCTCGACGGCGCGTCCGTCCGGGTGTCTTTCCGGGCGTCGGGGGCGTGGCTCGGGGACCGGACATCCGCCGCGATCCGGATCAAAACGTTGCTCGGCCAGAAATATCTCGCGCTCGACCCGGCCGGTGCCGGATCGCTCGACCCGGACACGCCGATCCCGCGCGACCGGACCGCTGTTCCGTATGACGTGCTGCCCGCGTTCCGGCAGCTGGCGACGACCGTCGACGCCATTGACACCACCCAGTTGGCGCACAGCTTCCGCGTCATTTCCGAGACCTTCGCGCACACTCCGGCCGACGTCCGCGCCACGCTGAGCGGGCTGTCGCGGCTGTCCGACGCCCTTTCCGCCCGCGACGCGAAACTAGCTCACCTTTTGGCTGGCGCACGCACGGTTTCCGCCACTCTCGCCGACCGCGACGCTCAGCTGACCCGGCTTCTCACCGACGGCAACCAGCTGCTGGCCGAGGTGCAAAAACGCGAGTCAGCCATTCAGTCCCTGCTCGCCGGCGCGCGCCAGTTAGGCAGCGAAGTGTCCGGGCTCGTCGCCGACAACGACCGCGAACTCGGCCCGGTGCTCGCCCAGCTCGACCGGCTCACCGCGATGCTCGAACGAAACCGCGCGTCGCTCGCCGAAGGAATCCGGAAACTGGCCCCGCTCGTCCGCTTCGCCGCGAATCTCACCGGCAACGGCCGTTGGATCGACGGCTATCTGTGCGGTCTGCTCCTTCCCGCGATCGGACCGCTCAACGAGCACGGCTGCTTCACTCCATGAGCCCAGGGCCGCCGGTGATCCGCACGGTGACCTGGTTGTCGTTGTAGGTGTAGGCCTCATAGGAAAACTCGACGCCGGTCTTCTCGACGTGCTCGGTCCACGCCCGGTACTCGTGCCGTTTCCAGCCGGGGAAGTTGAAGAACTCGTCGAACTGCACGATGCTGCCGACCCGCAGCCTCGGGCCGACGTTGTCCAGCACGGTCTTCGCGGAGCTGTAGAGATCGCCGTCGACGTGCACGAAATCGACTGGTCCTGGATGTTTCTCCAGAAACCCGGGCAGAGTGTCGGAGAACAGGCCGACGACCAGTTCGGCTCCCGGCACGTCCGGCAGGTCGTCGCGGGCGAAGGCGCCGGCGGGCATGCCGTTGAGCCACGCCTCGGGCAGGCCGTCGAACGAATCGAAGCCGTACACCTCGGTCGCCTCGCGCGCGGCCGTGATGGCGCGCAGGGTATTGCCGGACGCGACGCCGAACTCCAGCGCCATCCCGCCGGTCGGCGCGAGGGAAAGCGCGTACTGCAGCGTTTCCTCCGGACGGCCGAAATGCTGTGCCCCGATCAGGTTTTCACGCGCGAAAACGTTGCTCTCCAACGCCGCGTCCTGATCGCCGGCGTACACGATGTCGCGGCGGCTGCGGATCTCGAACTCGACCACGCGGTCCAGCAGGCGATCCCCCTGCCGGACGATCTCGGACCGCAGTTCCTCCCGCGTCCGCTCCAGTTCCGCGCGCAGCTCGGCGAGCTGCTCGGCGTGTTGTGCGGGATGCGGATCGTGCAGCCGGGCCGTGGCCCTGCGCAGCACCAGGCCGGCCTTCCGGCGCAGCGCAGGGCCCAAAGTCCTTGTCGTCAGCCGATCTTGGCTTTCCTGGTTCATCCCGGGACGATAGCCGACCACCGGGTGCCGGTCCGCACGGCCCGGTTCACGCAGAAGTAGCCGAACGCCTGACCACCGCGGATCCCTGTGCCGCCGCGCATAACGCCGAATTTCCTTCTCTGTCCACTGTGTACAGATCGCAGCGGCAGGTCGCGCGCGAACGGCTCGCTTGGACGACCGTCGCTTCCGCGCGCAGCAGCACCCCTTCGGCGGGCACGAGGTAGTCGATCGAAAAACCGCTCGTCAGCAATTGCGGGCCGAGCACTGTTCCGGCGGCGAAGGTGAGCGCATTGTCCGCGGCGTAGGCCAGGACGCCGCCGTGCAGATAGCCGTTCTGCTGCCGGAGGTCGTCTCGGACGTCCAGCTCCAGTACGGCGCGACCGTCGCCGAACTCTTCGACTCTCGCGCCGAGCAGGACGCTGAACGGTTGTGCGGCGAGTCCGGCGCGCGCGAAGTCCAGGTGCATCTTTCGGCCTCACTTCAGTAGTGAAGTACTTCAGTAGTGAAGTGAGGATGGCGGCGGAAGGAGAACACTGTCAAGATCCCCGCATGGCCGCCGACGAACGACTTTTCTTCCTGCTGCAGAGCGCGGCGCACCGGCTGCGCGTCGAGGGCGACCGGCGCTGCCTCGCGGCGGGCGGCGTGACGACCGCACAGCTCGGCGCGCTGTTCGCGGTGCACGACCGGCCGGGGCTCACCCAGCGGGAACTGGCCGCGGAGCTGGGCCAGCGCGAATCCGCGATCACCGCGATGACCGGACGGCTGATCGACGCGGGGCTGATCGCCCGGCAGCAGCATCCCGAACAGCACCGGGCGCTGGTGCTGGACCTGACCGCCGAGGGGAAAGCGGCGCTCGCCCGGCTGCGGCCGGTGATCGAGTCGTTCAACCGGGAACTGCACGCGCTGCTCGGGGACGCGTTCGGGCCGACCAGCGAGGCGCTGCGACAGCTGGCGGGCTGGCCTGGTTGACGCGTGGCTCAGGTTCACGGAGCTGGCTCGCCGGGGAGCCGGTCGCGCGGCTAGCTGCCGCCCTGGCCGAATGGGCCCCCGCGTGGCGTTCGGTGCGTGCGACACGCCCCGCGTTAAACGCACCCAATGGGCGCTGGCGCGGTCGGGACCCGGACGCTAGGGGCCCGTCCGGGTGCCGGGCGGAGCCAGGTACCGGCTAGCCTGAACTCCAGATGTCACCCATCACACCCGCCCCCGCAGCCTTCCGGCAACGTGCGGGCCGCACCATGTCCGGAGTGGCGATCATGACAGCCCGGCTCTGGTGGGCCTGGCAGACGGTCCGGTCCGCAGGTGTTGCCTACTTCTCGGCTCAGCGTTCGGAGCCGTCCCCGCCCTGTTCCGCGAGGAACCGTTCGAACTGCGAGCCCAGTTCGTCCGCCGTCGGCATGTGTTCCTGCGATTCGGCGAGCAGGCTGTGCCCGGACGCTTCGGTGAACGTGTCGTACTGACGTTCCAGCGCGCGCACCACGTCGGCGGATTCCTCGGATTCCGCGACCTGGCGGTCGATTTCCGCCTTGGCCACCTCGGCCGCGGTGCGCAGCTCGCCGTCGGGCAGGCGGAGGCCAGTGGCTTTTCCGATCGAGCCGAGGATCGTCAGCGCGGCGGCCGGGTAGGTCGACTGCGCGAGGTAGTGCGGCACGTGCGCGGCGAAGCCCATCGCGTCGTGGCCCCATTCGCCGAAGCGGTACTCCAGCATCGCGGCGACGCTGCCCGGGACCTGCATGCGGTTGGGCAGCGGCTGGTGCTCCCCGACCAGGTGCTCGCGGGTCGCGTGCGCGGTGACGCCGAGCGGGCGCGTGTGCGGGGCCCCCATCGGGATCCCGTGATACCCCACGGTGAGCCGCACGCCCCAGCGCTCCACCAGCTGGCGCACGGCGGCCGCGAACAGCTCCCATTCGCGGTCCGGCTCGGGGCCGGACAGCAGCAGGAACGGGATGCCGTCGTCGTCGTGCAGCAGGCGCACGACCAGCTCGGGGGCCTCGTACTCTTCCCAGTGGTCCACTGCGTAGATCATCATCGGGCGGCGCGACCGGTAGTCGATGAGCCGGTCCACGTCGAACCGCGCGATGACCCGGTTTTCGACCTCTCCGGTCAGGTGGTCGGTGACCAGGCGCCCGGCCGAGCCCGCGTCCATGAAGCCCTCGAAGAAGTGCAGGAGCACCGCTCCGTCCAGGTCGGGGACGTCCGAGTCCACCTCGTACAGTTCCTCGGGATCGAGTCCCACCGGATCCTCCTGCTGCTCGCTTGCACGGACGTACGCGGTACAACGCGGCCCGGCTGCGAATCCATCCCGCGCGCGGCGAAAATAGTAACGCCCCGCACTCGCCCGCCACCCGGATCGGGGCCTCGTGACACTTGTCGTGGGCATCGGATCCCCGGGTCGGGCACTCTGAGCGGGTGAACATCGAGGAATCCACCACGCTTGAACTGCGGCTGCGCCCGCCCGAACACCGGGTGAGCCGCCGGGCGATCGGCCACTGGGCGGCGTCGGCGGGGGCCGGCTGGCTGCTCGTGCTCGCGGTGCAGGCGGTGGTGGTCGCGACCGCGGACGATCCGCCGTCGTGGCTCACCGTGACGCTCCTGCTCTCCTGCGTGCTGGCCCCGCTGCATCTGCTCGTCATGCCGCAGTGGCGCTACCGCGTGCACCGCTGGGAAGTCACCGGCGAGGCCGTCTACACCCAGTCCGGCTGGCTGAAGCAGGAGTGGCGGATCGCGCCGATCTCGCGGATCCAGACCGTGGACGTCGAACGCGGTCCGCTGGAGCAGCTGTTCGGGCTTGCCCGGCTCACCGTCACGACAGCGTCCGCCGCCGGGCCGCTGCGCATCTCCGGGCTCGACCGCGAGGTCGCGGTCTCGCTGGCCGACGAGCTGACCCGCACCACCCAGGCCGTTCGCGAGGACGCGACGTGAAGGCCACCGCACCCTCCGCGCCGGTCGCCGCCGAAAGCGCCGGCGAGGCGCCCTGGCATCGGCTCGACCGCCGGATGTTGTTGATCCGCCCCGTTCTCGACCTGGTGAAATCGCTGCCGGTGCTGGTCGGCGCGCTGCTGCTCGGCCACGGAAACTACTGGCAGTGGATCGGTCTCGTCGCCACCGCGGCGACGATCGGGGTCGGCATTTCGCACTGCCTCACCTCGCGCTACCGCGTCACCGCGACCCAGATCGAATGGCACACCGGGTTGCTGCTGCGCAAACAACGCGCCATCCCGCTCGACCGAATTCGTACCGTAGACGTGCTTTCGGAACCGAAACATCGGATTTTCTCGTTATCCGCAGTAAGAATCGGAACCGGACGGCACGATCACGGAAAAGGCCCGGGCAAGGACCAGCTGGTGCTCGACGCGGTCACCCGCGAGGAAGCCCAGCGGTTGCGGACCTTGTTGCTGCACCGGAAACCGGCCGAACCCGAAGCTCCGCCGGAGTCGGTCGTCGCCGAGGTCGACAAGCGCTGGGTGCGCTACGCGCCGTTCACGCTGTCCGGGCTCGCCGTGGTCGCGGCGATCCTCGGCACGGTCTATCACTTCGCGCACGAATTGCACTTCGATCCGACGAGTTTCGGGCCGGTCCGCGACCTCACCGCCCGCGCGCTCGAACAACCGGTGTGGCTCACCGTGGTGCTGGCGGCGGCCGGGCTGCTCGTGCTGGTGTCGGTGCTGTCGGTCGGCGGATACGTGTTGTCGTTCTGGAACTTCCGGCTCACCCGCGAACCGGGCGGCACGCTGCACATCCGGCGCGGGCTGATCACGACGCGGTCGGTGTCGATCGAGGAAGACCGGTTGCGCGGCGTCGAGATCAAGGAACCGCTGCCGCTGCGGATGGTCGGCGGCGCGAAATGCGTCGCGGTCGCGGCCGGGCTGCGCGAGGGCAAGGGCGCGGACCGCGGCGGCGGCCTGTTGCTGCCGCCTGCCCCGGCGTGGAAGGCCAGGGAGATCGCGAACGAGGTGCTCGGCGAGGACTTCGCGAAAGTCCCCCTCGTGCGGCATTCCCGGCGCGCGCTGACCCGCCGGATCACTCGCGCTGTCTTCGCCGTGCTGGCGCTCTCCGCCGCGCTGTTCGCGCTGGCCCGGCTCGACGTGCTGCCGGAATGGCCCTGGCAGGCCGCGCTCGTGCTGCTGCCGTTCGCCGTCCTGATCGGCTTCGACCGGTACCGCTCGCTCGGCCACGCGATCACCGGCCGGTACCTGGTGACCCGTTCCGGGTCGCTGGCCAGGGCGACGGTCGCCGTCCAGCGTGACCGGCTCACCGGGATCGTCGTGCAGCGATCGCTGTTCCAGCGGCGGGCCGGGCTGGTGACCGTCATCGCGCCGGTCGCCGCCGGAGCTGGGCACTACCGCGTGCTGGACGTCGAGGAAGGCACCGGGCTCGCGCTCGCCGACACCGCCGTCCCCGGACTGCTGACACCGTTTCTTGCCGTCCCGGAAAAAGGGTGACCTGTGGTAATTTACCGACGCGTTTGTGACTGAATTCGGTGCTCTCACGGAGAGGTTTCAGGATGTCTGAACCCGGACTCCGTCGCACGGCCGGCGCCAACA
This sequence comes from Amycolatopsis sp. NPDC054798, assembly GCF_053611505.1. Classification (NCBI taxonomy): domain Bacteria; kingdom Bacillati; phylum Actinomycetota; class Actinomycetes; order Pseudonocardiales; family Pseudonocardiaceae; genus Amycolatopsis; species Amycolatopsis sp. NPDC054798. The sequence goes on from NZ_JBSHAM010000021.1 coordinate 23,330, forward strand.
GTTCCCGGAAAGTGCTCCAGCTGCTGCTGTCGTTCACCGAGCAGCGCTGGGAAGCCAGCGTGGCGGAACTCGCCGAGGTGATCGGCAGCCCGGTCGCCACCACCTACCGCTACGTGCAACTGCTGAAGGAACTGCAGTTGCTGGAAGAGTCGCGGTCCGGGCGCTACCACCTCACCAGCCGCGTCATGCCGCTCGCGCGCGCCGCCCGGCTCGCGAACGACCTGACGCGGCTCGCACGGCCGATGATGGAGGAGGCCGTGCGCGAACTCGGCGAGACCGTCCTGCTGTTCCAGCACTTCGGCGACTTCGCGGTGTGCAGCGACCTGGTGGAATGCGACCGCCCGATGCGATTCACGTTCCAGCCGGGGCATTCCATCCCGCTCGGGGTCGGCGCGACCGGGAAGATGCTGCTCGCCCTGCTGCCCGACGGCGAACGCGAACGCCAGGTCGCGCGGATCGTCCGCGAACGCGGAAATGAGGTGCGCGACGACCTCAAGCACGCGCTGGCCAACCGCTACGTGCAAAGCTGGGGCGAAATCGAGGACGGCGTGTGGTGCTGCTCGGTGCCGGTCGACGCGGACCGGCACCGGCCGAGCGTGCTGACCTTCGTCGGGCCCGCCACGCGCATCGGCGACCTGGAACGCGAACGGGCGATCACGGCGTTGCGCGAGTACGCCGAGCAGATCGGAAACACGATTTCCGAGTACTCGCTGTAGCCGTAACATCGGGCGGGTGATCCGTCTCGCGGCCCCGGCCGACCTGCCCGTGCTCCCTGACCTCGAACTCGCCGCCGGAGAGCCGTTCCGCGCTGTCGGCATGGCCGAGATCGCCGACGACGCACCGCCATCGGTCGAGGAGCTCGCGGTGTTCCAGTCCGCGGGCCGCTGCTGGGTCTGGGACGACGACGGGACGATCGCCGCGTACGTGGTCGCCGAGGAGGTCGACGGTTTCGGCCATGTGGAACAGGTTTCGCTGCTGCCGAGCCACGCGCGCCGGGGGCTGGGGCGGGCGCTGATCGAGACGGTCGGCGCGTGGGCCGCGGAGCGGGGGTTGGCCGGGCTGACGCTGACGACGTTCGCAGAGGTGCCGTGGAACGCGCCCTACTACGAGCGGCTCGGGTTCCGCGTGCTGGCCGAGGAGGAGCAAGGGCCGGGCCTGCGGGAGATCCGGCGGGCGGAAATCGCGCGAGGACTGGACCGGTGGCCGCGGGTGGCGATGGTGCGGAGTCGGTGAGTTCTTTCCGCGTTTCTATTGCGGGGTAAGGGATTTTGCCGCCTTCGTGGTTGCCTGCGGCGCTCGCGCGGGTGGTCTGGGTCGCTCGGGAGGGGGACCTGGATTGCCTCGGGAATCGAACACGTGTTCTACTGGATGAGCCGGCCCCGGAGGGGGAAGCTCCGCGGGCCGGCACCCAGGCAGAACCCGTCCGTCGATCGATCCCAGGAGGCAGTGTGGCGGTCAAGATCACCCACCTCGCCAGTGGTCAGCAGGTCCGTTTCGCGAACGCGGACGGTGCCCGCCGCTATGCCGAGATCATGGGCGGCGGCGTGGACAAATGGCGCTTCACGATCGTTCCCGGGGACAGTGGGGCTCCGGGGATGCCGGGGGCGGTGGTCAACGTTCCGGTGTGGCGGACTGTTGCTCGGTGAGGGCGTGGGGGCGGCTCGGTGACGGCGTGGGGGCAGACGGTTCGGTGCGGGTCGCGGGTTGAGGGCCGGTTGTCTCGGGGTGGAGCGGTGCCCGGGGCAGCTGGTTGGCGCGGGCAGCTGACTGGCAACCGGCTGCCCTGTGGTGGGCGGCCGCCTGGTGACACCTGATCAGCGCGGGTTGGTGCCCGACAACCAGTTGCCCCCGGGGTGAATCGGTGCCGGGGCAGGTGGTCGGTGCGGGCAGCTGACTGGCAACTGGCGGCCCCGTGGTGGACCGCCGCCCGGTGACACCTGATCAGCGCGGACCGGTGCACGACAACCAGTTGCCCCCGGGGTGAATCGGTGCCGGGGCAGGTGGTCGGTGCGGGCAGCTGACTGGCAACTGGCGGCCCCGTGGCGGATCGGCACCCGGTCGCTCCTGATCGACGCGAGCCGCCCCGACAACCGCCAGCATCGCAGCGGACCGCCGCCCGGTGGCACCACGATTCCAGTCGGTTCGGCGCGGGCCGCGGTTTGACGGCCGGTTGCCCCGGGGTGGATCAGTGCCCGGTGACAACTGGTCGGCTCGGGCCTCGGCCTGGCAACCGGTTACCCCCGTGGCGGATCGGCACGCAGTGGCAGCTGATCGGCACGAGACCACCGCCCGACAACTAGCGGCCCCGTGGCGGACCGGCACCCGGTCGCAACTGATCGACGTGAGCCGCCGCCCGACAACCACCGGCCCCGTGGCGAGCCGCCGCCTGGCGACGACTGGTCGACGTGGGCAGCCGCCTGGCAACCGGCGGCTCCGTGGCAGATCGGCGCCCGTCGCAACTGGCCACCACGAGCCACCGCCCGACAACCACCAGCCCCGAAACAAACCGCCGCCCGGGCGACAGCCCAGTAATCGGCCCCGAGAAACCCCTGTGCCAATCATCGGAACAACGTCACCTGCTGTTTGTTGCTTACTCGCCACGCCTTGTGCTCCACTGTCGATCACCCACTGCTGTAAGTCCCGCGACGCGGGACCGCCGCTTGTCAGCAGCGACCACCTCGGCACGGCCGCCCGTGCCCGACGGACAGAAGGAGCGGCTCCTTGCTTGCGCATCAGCGTGGAACACATCGGCGTGGAAAAATCCGGGTCACCGTCGCGTTGTCGGTCCTGGCGCTCGCGGTCGGGGCCGGTGCGGCCCACGCCGTACCGGCAGCCACCCCGGCAACCGCCCCAAATGCCATCCCTAAAGCCACGGCGTGGCCTGGCGGGTCGAAGGTGGCCATCGCCGACGGCTCCGGGGTTTTCGGCAGCAACCTCAGCGGCGTCTCGTACGAATCGCCCACCGTGCTGTGGGCGGTGAAGAACGGTCCGAGCACCCTGTACCGACTGGTCCAGGACGGGAACAAATGGCGGCCCGACACCGCCAACGGCTGGTCCGATGGCAAAGCCATGCGCTACCACGACGGCAGCGGCGACCCGGACGCCGAAGGGGTCGTCTTCTCCCCGGACGGCGTCTTCACCGCCACCGAGCGCGACAACGACGACGGCGACACGAGCAAGCCCGCCGTGCTCCGGTACGCGGTTTCCGGGTCGGGCAAGTCGCTGAACGCGACCGGGGAATGGGACCTCACCTCGGATCTGCCGTCGGTCGAGCCCAACAAGGGGCTCGAGGGCATCGCCTGGGTGCCCGACTCCGCACTCACCGCGCACAAATTCCGGGACGAGCACGCGAAAGCCGCCTACAACCCGGCGAGCTACCCGAACCACGGGACCGGCCTGTACTTCGTCGGGCTCGAGGACAACGGCAAGATCTACGCGTACGCGCTCGACCAGTCCGGCGGCAAGTACACCCGCGTCGCCACTATCGACAGCGGGTTCCCGGCGGTGATGGACCTCGAGTACGAAGCGTCGACCGGCCACCTGTGGGCCGCGTGCGACAACACGTGCAAGGGCCGCACCACCACGCTCGACGTCAACTCGAAGGGCGCGTTCGCGGTCACCGCGCAGTACGACCGCCCGTCCGGGATGTCGAACTACAACAACGAGGGCTTCGCGATCTCGCCGTCGTGCGCGAACGGCAGCAAGCAGGTCGTGTGGTCCGACGACGACAACGACGACAACCATGCCCTGCGCATCGGAACGCTCAACTGCAAGTAGTCCTTTGTAGACAGACAGCCGCGGCGGCACCGGGAACTCGGTGCCGCCGCGGTGTCGTAAAGCGTCAGTTCTTCAGCAAGCGGTCCAGCGCTCGCGGAACGGCTGCCGCCAGCAGGTCCAGTTCGGCTTCCTCGGCCACCAGCGGCGGCGACACCGCCATTCCCTTGCCGAGCGAGCGCACGATCACGCCCTCCTCGAGCAGGAACTTGTGCAACCGGCCGGGCGCGCCCGGGTCCGCGGCCAGCAGGTCCGGGGCCAGCTCCACCGCGGCCAGGAATCCCAGCCCAGCACGGACTTCCGCGACCGCCGGATGGCCGACCGCGCCGGAAAGCGCGTCCGCGAGCGGCTTTTCCAGTGCCTTGCCGCGCGGGATGATGTCGTCGCGCTCGTAGATGTCCAGCGTCGCGTTCGCCGCGGCGCAGGCGACCGGGTGACCGGCGTACGTCGCGCCGTGGCGAAGGATCGGGGCACCCGGGCGGCCGGTGAAGAACGGCTCCGCCACGTGCGGCGCCACGAGCAGCACGCCCAGCGGGATCGTCCCGCTGGTCACGCCCTTCGCCGTGGTCACCAGGTCCGGCTGCACCGGCCAGCGGTCGATGCCGTACCAGGTGCCGAGCCGGCCCCATGCGCAAATCACGCAGTCCGCGACGAAAAGCACCTCGTGCTTGCGGCAGATCGCTGCCACTTCCTCGATGTAACCGTCCGGCGGCAGCAGCACGCCGCCCGCGCCGATGACCGGTTCGCAGAAGAACGCGGCGACCCGTTCCGGCCCCACGCGGAGGATTTCCTCCTCCAGCGCCGCCGCGTTGTCGTAGGGCACCTGCGAGAAATCAGCAGCGGGCGGGCCCCAGCCCTCCGCGTTCGCCGGGATCCCGGCCGCGGCGGTGCCGAATCCGTGCGTGCCGTGGTAGCCCTGGGTCCGGCTGATCACGTGGGTTTTGTCCGGGCGTCCAGTGTGGACGAAGTAGGACCGCGCGATCTTCACCGCGGTGTCCACCATGTCGCCGCCGCCCGAACCGAGGAACACCTTCGACCCGGGCATCGGAGCCAGTTCGGACAGCCGCGACGCCAGCTTCAGCGCCGGTTCGTTCGCGACGCCGCCGAACAGGTTGTAGGCGTCGAGCTTCTCCAGCTGCTCAGTGACCGCGCGGGTGATCTCGGGACGGCCGTGGCCGAGGTTCGAGTACCACAGCGACGCGGAGGCGTCGAAGTAACGACGGCCCGCGTCGTCCCACACGTAGGACCCCTCGCCGCGGGTCACCACGAACCGGTTCCCGTCGACCGCGCCCATGTCCGCGAACGGGTGCCACAGCGGGTTCGGCTGCTGGTCCGGCATTGCTCCTCCTCGGGGTCGGCTCAACCGGCCGGCGCCGCGGGAAGCGGCGACCGGCCGCCGCCGCCCTTTCTACCCGCCCGGCCGGGGATCGGCGAACCGCGACCCCTCGACGCGCGCCATCGCGGAACCCCGCAGTCCGGCGTCCCGATGGCTCCGATGGCGCTGTCCCCGGCCGGGCAGACTGGACGCCGGCCGCCGCGCCGGACGGCGGCACGCCAGCTCGCCCTTGTACAGCTCGGCGGCGCGGACCAGATCGGCGTAGGCCTCGACGTGGATCCGGTTGATCGCATCATGCGCGTCCCGGGCGGCCGCGTCGAGCCACGCGCAGTAGTCGTTCCTGGCCTGAGTCCGCATCGCGCGCCCCCGCTCAGACGTTTTCGACGTTGACGACCTGGGTTTCGGCGGGAGCCGTACTGAGCGAAGTGCCCCGCCGGTCCTTGACGAAGAAGCTCGTGACCAGGCCGATCACGGTCATCACGGCGAGATACCCGCCGACCGCGTAGACCGTTCCGGTGCTGGTCTGCAGTGCCTCGGCGATGGTCGGCGCGAACGCCCCGCCGAGCACCGCGCCGATCGCGTAGGAGATCGCCGCGCCGCTGTAGCGGACCGTCGTCGGGTACATCTCCGCGTACAGCGCCGCCTGCGGACCATAGGTGAACCCGAGCCCGACCGAGAACAACATCAGCGCGAGCACGAGCATCCCGACGCTGCCCGTGTTGACCAGGGCGAAGAACGGGAACATCCAGACCAGCTGCAGCACGAACCCGATCTGGTAGGTGCGCACGCGGCCGATCCGGTCGGCGAGCCAGCCGCCGGCGAGCGTGCTCAGCAGCCAGGCGACGGCGGAGATCATCACCGCGATCAGCACCGTCGAGCGGTCAAGGTGCAGCGATTTGGTCGCGTACGACTGCACGTAGCCGCCGGTGGTCATGTAGCCGACGGCGTTGTTGGCCGCGAACAGCAGCGCCCCGGCGAGCACCAGCTTCCAGTGGTGCCGGAACAGCTGCACCAGCGGCATGCTCGACCGCGCCTTCTTCTCGCGGACCTCCTCGAACACCGGGCTTTCCGCGACCCTGGACCGGATCATCAGGCCGGCGACGATCAGCACGACGCTCAGCAGGAACGGGATCCGCCAGCCCCACGCCAGGAACTGCTCCGGCGTCGTCAGCGCGGTGACCAGCGCGAGGACGCCGTTGGCCAGCAGCAGCCCGATCGGCACGCCGATCTGCGGGAACGCGCCGTACAGCCCGCGCCGTTCCGCGGGCGCGTGCTCGACCGCGAGCAGTGCCGCGCCGCCCCATTCGCCGCCCGCCGAAAGCCCCTGCACGATGCGCAGCAGCACCAGAATGATCGGCGCCCAGACGCCGATCGACGCGGTGTTCGGCACCAGGCCGATCAGCACCGTCGAGATCCCCATCAGCAGCAGGGTGAGGATCAGCATCGCGCGCCTGCCGAGCCGGTCGCCGAGGTGCCCGGCGATCACCGCGCCGATCGGGCGGAAGAAGAAGCTGATGCCGACCGTCGCGAAGGACAGGATCAGCGCGTCCTTGCCGAGCACCGCGAAATACTGCGTCGCGAAGACCAGCCCGGCGCAGATCGCGTAGATGAAGAAGTCGAACCATTCGATGGTCGTGCCGACCATCGCCGCCAGCACGACGCGGCGGTGCTCTCTGCTGATCCCGGTCGTGCGCGGCATCGCGCCTCCCCTGCTGACGGTGCTTCAGGCCGGGACAGATCGTATATAATCAGCGAGCATCCCGACAAGACTCAATGCGGTAACTGAGCAGGACGTTTGTCTACATTAGTCGGAAATGACAGCGTGCGCGCGGATTCCAGCCAGCAGACTCGATCGCCAGATAGTATATTATTTAGCGCAACGAACGGACCGGTTACCGTGGCCTGGACACCCCGCCCCGGCGGGTTGCGAAGGGGAGGCGACAGGGATGTCCACAACACACGAGCAGGCCGGCGGGCTCAGCAAGAGCCAGCACACGTACCAAGTGCTGAAGTCCCGGATCACCGCGGGCGCGTACCCGGCCGGGCACCGGCTGGTCCTCGGTTCGCTGGCCAAGGAATTCGACGTGAGCACGGTCCCGGTGCGGGAAGCCGTGCGGCTGCTGCAGGCCGAGGGGCTGGTGCACTTCGAGCGCAACGTCGGCGCGACCGTCGCGGCGATCGACCCGGTCGGCTACGAGCACACGATGCAGATGCTCTCGATCGTCGAAAGCGCGGCCACTGCGCTCGCCGCGCCGCACCTGACGGCCGACGACCTCGCCGAGGCCGCCGAACTCAACGACCGGATGCGCGCCGGGCTCGACCAGCTCGAACCGGTCGAGTTCACCCGGCTCAACCACGAGTTCCACGAGGTGCTCTACACCCGCTGCCCCAACCCCAGCCTGGTCGACCTGGTCAAGAAGGGCTGGGCCCAGCTCGCCACGATCCGCGATTCGACGTTCTCGTTCGTGCCCGCCCGCGCGCTCGCGTCCGTCGCCGAACACGACCAGCTGCTGGACCTGATCCGCGCCGGTTCCGGTCCCGAATGGATCGAGCACTGCGCGCGGGCGCACCGGTCGGCGACGCTGGACGCGTTCCTCAGCTGGGAAGCGGACGCGCACCACAGCTGAGGAACCCTTCACGCGGTCATGCACGCGACGATCGTCGAAAAGTCCTCCGGCGGAATGGGAAACAATCCACGGCGAAACGGCAGACCCCAATGAACGGGGTCGGCGACAAAGGACAACTGGCCGACCAGCGGCTTCGCGTCCACGCGCTGGCAAGCGTGAAAAGCAGCGGCGAGCCGCCACGGCTGGAAGTCTTCGCTGACGTAGGCCTGGTAAGGCTGGTCGCCGGTGATGGTGGCCCAGGCGGTGAACTGTCGCACGGGCTGACCTCCCTGCAAGCTCGTCCGCGGCGAGTAGAAGATCATCTCGTCGCCGGGACGGGGCTGGCGAAGACGCTTGCCAGCCCCGTGGTCCGCCTGCGTGAAACCGCCCTGCACAGCCGCTTCGACGTGGTCCAGGGTGACAGTGTTGATCCAGAACCGCTGGCCGGGAGAAGGGACGGCGCGACCCGGCTCGCCCGCGCCTGCCCTGCCGTTCACTTCGCCGTCAGCCCTTCGACGAGACCGGTCGTCGGCCTGCCGAGGAGCCGGGAAAGATCGTCGCCGACCCGGGCGAAAACCCCGGCGGCAATGGTTTCGTCGAGGCTGACCAGGAAGTCGGCCATTCCGTCGGCCATTCCCGTTTTGCGGAGCATTGCCCGCAATTCTTCAGGAGCGACCGGCCGATAAACAACCTCTCGCTCCAGCACGACTGACATCGCTTCGGCAATGTCGGCGTAAGTGAAGTTCGTGTCGCCGGAGAGGCTATACGTCACGTTGTCGTGCCCGTCGGTGGTGACCACGACGGCCAACGCCTCGGCCAGGTCCTTGCGGCTGGCGGCCGCGACGACAGCGTCACCGGTCGCCGCGGCGAGAACACCGGTGAAGCGAGGACCGGCCAGCGACTGGACGTAGTTCTCGATGTACCAAGTGTTCCGCAGAATCGTGTACGGAACGCCGGAAGCGACAAGCGCCTCCTCAGTCGCCCGATGGTCCGCGTTGATCTCGAACCGGTCGTCGTCGGCTCGGACTCCGCTGGTGTAGTAAACGTGCCGGACGTTCGCGTTCTTCGCGGCCTCGATCACCGACTCGTGTTGCGCAAGGCGATTCTCGTCTCGCCCCGAGATCAACACGATGTCCGAGTGCCGGGAAACCAGTTCCGCGACGCCGGCCGAATCCGACAGATCGACGACAGCGGCGCCGAACCCCGCGGAAGCGAGTTCCTCAAGGCGCCCCGGGTTCCGGCCCGCCGCGGTGATCGTCCCGGGATTGGTCTCCCTGGCGGCCAGCGCGTCCAGGACGTGCTGACCGAGTGCTCCGGTCGCCCCGAAGACCAGGGTGCGCGCCTCAGCCACGGTCGTGGAGGGTGACGTGGTAGCCGTTGGGGTCGGCGAAGGTGAACGTCCGGCCGAAAGGCCCGTCGATCGGCGCGGAGACGATGGTGTGCCCGTCGGCGACGAGCGCGTCGTGGATGGCCTGGACGTCGGTGGCGAGCAGCCAGATCGCGGCACCGATGCCGGGCTGGGCGACGGAGGCGAGATCGGTGCCGGGAACGAGGTCGCGAAGCGCGAACGCGATCGGCTTCGTGTCGAAGACGACGGCGTGCGGAGGTCCGGCTGGCGAGCGGACGAGGCCGAGGTACCGCTCGTAGAACGCCTGTGAAGCTTCCAGGTCACGAGCCTGGAGCGAGATGAAGTCGGGGCCGATGGCGGGCAAGGCAGTGCTCCTTTTCTTCGTGTCAGGTTTCTGACATGCTCCACCGTATGTCAGAATCCTGACATGAGTCAAGGCCACGGCGGTGTCGACCTGAACAAGTCACTGGGCTACCTGCTGAAAGAGACGTCGAGCGCGCTGCGCGCGGCCATGGAGGAGGTGCTGCGGCCGCTCGGGATGACCGTGACGCACTACTCCTGCCTCGAACTCCTGGCGCAGCGGCCAGGCCTGTCGAACTCCGAACTCGCGCGGGGCGCGTTCGTCACCCGGCAGTCGATGAACGTGCTGCTCCAAGCCTTGGAACGAGACGGCTACGTGACCAGGCCCGCGGAGGCGCCGGTCGGGAAGGCACTTCCTACCCGGCTCACGCCGCGCGGACGGCGCAGCCTGGAGAAGGCGAGCGCAGCTGTCCGGTCGGTCGAGGTCAGGATGCTGGCCGGGTTGACCGAAACCGATCAGGCAGCCGCGTTCCGGATCCTGCAGAGCATGGTCCGTTCCCTGCGCGAGGGCGCGTAGCTCAGCTGCGCGGTTTCCGATACCACCGCGGCGAAGTGTTCAACGGCGGTTTGAGCTTCGCGCGCACCACCAGCACGTTCGGCTCGTCCGATTCCACGAATTCGCTCAGCAGCCGGCGAAACGCGCGGCCGAAGCCGGACACCCGGTCCGCGTGCACGCCGAACGAGCGGGCCAGCCCGACGAAATCCGGGCTGTCCCAGTCGACTCCCCGGTGCGGCAGGCCTTCCTGGTCCTGGTCGAAGCGCAGCATGCCGTAGCCGCCGTCGTCCACCACCACGACCGTCACCGGCAGCTGCTCCTCGGCGAGCGTCGCCAGATCTCCTACGGCGTAAAGGAAACCGCCGTCGCCGGTGACGCACAGGACGCGACCGCCGCCGGCCGCCTCGGCTGCCGCGCCCGCCCCGAGCGACGCCGGGAAGCCGTAGCCGAGCGTGCCCCAGCCCATCGGGTAAGCCAGCCGCCGCGGGGCGCGGACCCGGTGGAAACCGCCGATCCAGTACCCGGCGACGCACATGTCCGTGACGATAGTCCCGTCCGAGGGGAGCACTTCCTCCAAAGTGGACAAAAAGTCGGCGGCCTGCGGTTCCTCCTCGCGGATGCGCCTGCGCACCCGGCGGCCGATGCCGCCCAGCCGCGCGGTCAGCTCGTCGAGGCCGGGCCGCTGCTGCGGGTGCAGGGATTCGACGACGCGGCGGGCGTCGCCGACCAGGGTGACGTCCGGCCGGTAGTTCTTCGCCGCGTCGCCCGCGTCGACGTTGACCGCGATCAGCTTCGGCGGCGCGGGCATCTGCCAGTTCTGCGTCATCAGGCCGTCGAAGTCGGTGCCGATCGCGAGCACCACGTCGGCCTCGTCCCACAGCTGCCCGACCTCCGGCGCGTGCACCGGATTCGGGGCCAGGCAAGGATGATCGAGCGGAAGCAGGCCGCGCGCGCCGAACGTGGTGAGCACCGGCGCGGCCAGCCGCTGCGCGAGCTGTCCGATCGCTTCCCCCGCTTCGGAGCGCAACGCACCGCCGCCCGCCCAGATCAGCGGACGGCGCGCGGACGCCAGCAGCTCGGTCGCGCGAGGCAAGTCCGGCAGGTCGAGCACGCGTTCGGCGGGCGGTGCGGGCGGTTCGCGCGGCGGGGTCGTCTCGCGGAGGAAATCGGTCGGAATACCCAAATACACCGGACCGCTTTGCGGCATCAGCGCGAGCCGGGCGGCACGGTGCAGCGTCGCGGCGATCTGGTCCGCGCGATGCACGGTGAACCCGGCCTTGGTCACCGGAGCGAACATCGCCTGCTGATCGGAAGTTTCGTGCAGCACCCCGCGCACCACGCCCGGACGCCGCAGCGTCGACGGAATGTCCGTGGCGATCACGAGCACCGGAGCCGCGGACGCCATCGCCTCGCCGACCGCGCCGAGCGTGTTCGCCGCGCCGGGGCCGGTGGTCACGAGCGCGACGCCGAGTTTCCCCGTCCTGCGGGCATAACCGTCGGCGGCGTAGCCCGCGGTCTGTTCGTGCCGGACGTTGACGAGCCGGATCCCGGTGTCCGCCAACGCCTCCCACAGCGGCAGGTTGTGGACGCCAGGCAGGCCGAACACCACCTCGGTCCCGAGAGCCGTGAGCGCGTCCCCCAGCTGCTGAGCTCCAGTCCGTCCTGCCACGCCAGCGATGGTATCCGCCCCTCGTAAGCAGCCGCAGACACGTCACCGGACAGGGTTTGTCATGGTTTGTCATCGCCGTGCCCTCCGGCTGTCCCCCACCTGGCCGCGCGATCTGAGGCGCCGCCTTTTTCGTGCGTACACTCCGGGTGCCGGGGACGCCGAGGTTCCCAAGGCGGCGGAAAGGGGTGGCCGAATGCCGTTGATGCCGGTGACCGACTCGATGTTCCTGATGGTCGAGACCCGCGAACACCCGATGCACGTGGGCGGGCTCCAGCTGTTCCGCAAACCCGAGGGCGCCGGCGAGGACTATCTGCGCGATCTTCGCCGGAGCCTGCTGGAATCGGACAACATGCGCAGCGTGTTCCGGATGCGGCCGAGCCGTCCGGTGAACACCGTCGGGCACGTGCGCTGGTCGCGCGACACCGATCTGGAACTCGACTACCACTTCCGGCATTCCGCGCTGCCGCAGCCGGGCCGGATCCGCGAACTGCTCGAACTCACCTCGCGCTGGCACAGCACGCTGCTCGACCGGCACCGGCCGCTGTGGGAAACGCACCTCATCGAAGGACTGCGCGACGGCCGGTTCGCGATCTACTCGAAGATCCACCACGCGCTGATGGACGGCGTTTCGGCGCTGCGGCATCTGCAGGGCACGCTGTCGGACGACCCGGCCGACCTGGACTGCCCGCCGCCGTGGGGTTCGCGCGACAAGCCGGCCGCGAATCACAACGGCCGCGCGCCGGCGTCGCCATTCGCCCTGGTGGGCAAGACATTCGAGCAGGTCGCGGGGATCGCGCCGGCCGCGGCGAAGGTGGCGCGCGAGGCGTTCCGCGAGCACCGGCTCACGCTGCCGATGCAGGCGCCGAAGACGATGCTGAACGTGCCGATCGGCGGCGCGCGCCGGTTCGCCGCGCAGTCCTGGCCGCTCGATCGGGTGCGCGAGGTCGCGACCGCCGCGGGCGTGTCCCGCAACGACGTCGTGCTCGCGATGTGCTCGGGCGCGCTGCGCGATTACCTCATCGAGCAGAGCGCGCTGCCGGACGCGCCGCTGGTCGCGATGGTCCCGGTGTCGCTGCGCCGCCGCGACTCCGGCGACGCGACCGGCAACAACATCGGCGCGCTGCTGTGCAACCTGGCCACCGATCACTCCGACCCGGCGCAGCGGCTGGCCGCGATCTCCGAATCGATGTCGAACGGCAAGAAGCTGTTCTCGCAGCTGTCGCCGCTGCAGACGCTGCTGCTGTCCGGGATCAACGTGGCGCAGCTGGGCGCGTCGCCGATCCCCGGCGTCGTCGGCAACACGCGGCCGCCGTTCAACCTGGTGATCTCGAACGTCCCCGGCCCGCGCAAGCAGATGTACTGGAACGGCGCGGCGCTCGACGGCATCTACCCGGCGTCGGTGCTGCTCGACGGGCAGGCCCTGAACATCACGCTGACCAGCAACGGGGACAATCTCGACTTCGGCGTCACCGGGTGCCGGCGCAGTGTCCCGCACCTGCAGCGGATCCTGACGCACCTGGACACGGCGCTCGCCGAGCTGGAATTCGCGACCCGGGGGTAGCCGGTCAGTCGATGCCTTCCGGGCTGGCCCCGCCGACCGGGACGGCTGGCGCGACAATGCGGTCGATCTCGGCGAGGTCGGCCGGGGTGAGCTGAACGTCGGTCGCGCTGTTCTCGATGCTGGCTGGGCGGCGGGCGCCGACGATGGCGACGTCGGCCTTCGCCAGTGTCCACGCGATGGCCAGCTGGCTCACCGTCGCGCCTCTGTCCTTGGCGAAAGCGGCGAGCTGGTCGACGATCTTCAGGTTGTGCCGCAACGAGTCCCCGCGGAAAGCGGACGAACGCGACCGCCAGTCCGACGGGTCGAACGCCGTTTCGGCAGTGAGCGAACCGGTGAGCAGACCGCTGCCGAGCGCACTGTAGGCGAGCACGCCGATGTTGTGCGCGCGGGCGTACGGGAGCGGATCGGTTTCCGCTCCGCGGCGGAAGAGATGGTAGGGCACCTGCACGGTTTCCACCGTCTCGTTCAGCGCCCGGAGCTGCGCAGTGTCGTAGTTCGACACTCCGACGTGGCTGACCTTGCCCGCGTCCACGAATTCCCGCAACGTCCCGGCGACCTCAGCCGCTGGCGTCTCCGGATCGGGCCAATGGATCTGATAGAGGTCAAGGTGGTCGACGCCGAGCGCGCGCAGGCTGTCGTCCACTCCTTGGGCGAGCCGTTCGCGGCGGGAATCGCGGATGCGTTCGGAACCGGGGTTCGTCCCGCCTTTGGTGGCGATCACGACGCTGTCGCGGCGGTGGTCGAGTTCGCTGCGCAACGCTTTGCCCAGGAGCGTTTCGGCGGAACCGTAAGCGCGTGCGGTGTCGAAGAGGGTGATGCCGAGTTCGTGTGCGCGCCGGATCGCCGCGATCGCGGTGTCCTCGTCGAAACTGCCCCACTGACCGCCGAACCCTCCGGTGCCGAAGGCGATCCGGGACACTTCGAGGCCGCTGCGGCCAAGAGCCGTCGTCCGCATGAGCCGAGGACAGCACCGCTGGCTGCTCCTGACGAGCGTTCCCAGCTGCTGATTATTCGGTTGACAACCGCGGGAAGCTCGTCCGGTGAGCCTCCTGGAGCCGTTGCGGCACCGCAGCTTTCGCGCCCTCGCCGCCGGACGGACACTCGGCACCTTCGGCAACTCGGTCGCTCCGGTCGCGCTCGCCTTCGCGGTGCTGGACCGCACCGGGTCGGCGGTCGACCTCGGGCTGGTCGTCGGGGCCCGATCGCTGGCGAACATGCTGCTGCTGCTTTTCGGCGGGGTGCTCGCGGACCGGCTGCCGCGCGCGGTGATCCTGCAGGGCACCGAGATCGCGGCCGGGCTCAGCCAGGCGCTGATCGCCGCGAGTGTCCTTTGTGGATTCGGCTCGATCCCGTTCCTGCTGTCGCTGAGCGTGGTCAACGGCGCGGTCGCGGCGATCTCGCTGCCCGCTTCGGCGGCGATCACCCCGCAGACCGTGCCGCGAGGCCTGCTGGCCCCGTCGAACGCGCTGCTGCGGCTGCTGATCAACGGCGGCCGCATCGCCGGGGCCGGGGCCGCCGGGATCGCGGTCGCGGCGGCCGGATCCGGCTGGGCGCTGGCGGTGAACGCGCTGGTGTTCTTCGCCGCCGCGCTCGCCTATCGCGGTGTCCGGCTGCCGCGGGCCGAGCGGGTTTCCGGTGCGCGGCCGATCGCCGACCTGATCGCCGGGTGGCACGAATTCCGGTCCCGCACCTGGGTGTGGGTGGTGGTGGCGCAGTTCGCCTTCGTCAACGCCACCGGGCTCGGCACGCTCGTGGTCATCGGGCCGGTCGTGGCGGACGAGACGTTCGGCCGCTCCGGATGGGGGCTGGCGCTGGCGATGCAGACGGCGGGCGCGCTGCTCGGCGGGATCGTCGCCGCGCATTGGCAGCCGCGGCGCGCGTTGTTCGTCGGGGTGCTGCTGGTGACGGTGGAAGCGCTGCCGGTGCTGACGCTCGGCTGGTGGCCGTCGCTCGTCCCGCTGCTGATCGCGATGCTGCTGGCCGGGCTGGCGATCGAGCAGTTCGCCGTCGCGTGGGACGTCTCGCTGCAGGAACACATCCCGCCCGACCGGCTCGCCCGCGTGTACTCCTACGACATGCTGGGGTCGATCGCCGCGATGCCGCTCGGGCAGATGGCGGCGGGTCCCCTCGTGCAGCACTTCGGCCGCGAGACGGTGCTCGTCGCGTGCGGGGTGCTCGTCCTCGTTTCGACCGGGCTCGCGCTGTGCAGCCGCGAGATCCGGCAGCTCACGAACCGGCCGGCTTCGGCCGTACCGACAGGAAGTTGACCGCGCTCGCGCTGAACACCAGCTCGTCGTCGCCGTTGAACAATTCCATCCGGGTGCGCACGAGCCCGCGATCGGGCTTCGACTTCGACAGCCGCGCCTCGGTGACGGTCGCGCGCATCCGCAGCCGGTCCCCCGGCCGCACCGGACGCGGCCAGCGCAGCTCGTCGACGCCCGGGCTGCCGAGGCTCGCGACCGAAGACAGGTAGTGGTCGGCGAACATCCGCATCATCAGGCTCGACGTATGCCAGCCGCTCGCGATCAGCCCGCCGAACGGGCCCTCCTTCGCCGCCACCGGATCGACGTGAAAGCTCTGCGGGTCGTACTTCTCGGCGAACTCGACGATCTCCGCTTCGGTGACGGTCGTGTCGCCGAACTCGTACACCGCTCCCTCGGGGTAGTCCTCGAACCAGCGGTCGTCGATGGGCGCGGTGAACTCGGTCATGCGCGCCAGACTGCCACAGCCGGTCGCCCGCCGAGGGTCTCCCCGGCGGGCGTCACGGAGCGGCCCAGGGCCGGACCTCCTCCAGCAGCTTCGCCACCGCCAGCACCAGGTCGTCCGAATGCCGAGGACCGACGATCTGCAGGCCCACCGGAAGGCCCGCTTCGGTGCGCCCGGCCGGGACGCTGATCGCCGGCTGCTGCGTCATGTTGAACGGGTAGGTGAACGGGGTCCACTCCGGCCATTCGGTCATCCCGCTGCCCGGCGGCACGTCGTGCCCCGCTTCGAACGGCGGGATCGGGACGGTCGGCGTGAGCAGCACGTCGTAGCGGGTGTGGAACTCGCCCATCAGGATGCCGAGGGCGGCGCGTTCCGCGGTGGCGTCGAGGTAGTCGCCCGCGGAATAGGTGCGGCCCTGTTCCCACACTCGGCGCAGGCCCGGGTCGATCCGCGACTCGCTCCCCGGCGGGAACGCTTCGAGCGACTTCGCCGCACCGGCCGACCACAGCACGTCGAAGGCGCCCTTCGGGTCGGCGAACCCGGGGTCGGCCTGCTCGACCTGCAACCCGGCGTCGGCGAGCGACTGCACTGCCGAGGCGACGATCGCCGCGACTTCCGGGTCCACTGTGGCGAAACCGAGCGTCGGCGAGAACGCGGCGATCAGCCCGCGCACGTCGCGCCGCACCGCCTCGCGGTACGCGCTGATCGGCGGCGCGAGCCCAGTCGGGTCGCGGTGGTCCGGCAGCGCGAGGACGTCCAGCAGCAGCGCCGTGTCGTCGACGCAGCGCGCCATCGGCCCCGCGTGCGCGAGCGGGCCGAACGGGCTCGCCGGGAACAGCGGGACCCGGCCGTGCGTGGGCTTCATGCCGACGATTCCGCAGAACGACGCGGGAATCCGGATCGAGCCGCCGCCGTCGGTGCCGACGGACAGCTCGCCCATCGCCGCCGCGACCGCGGCCGCGCTGCCGCCGCTGGACCCGCCCGCGGTCATCCGCGGGTTCACCGGATTGCGCGTGACGCCCGACAGCGCGCTGTCGGTGACGCCCTTCCACGCGATCTCCGGCGTGGTCGTCTTGCCAAGCACGACGAGGCCCGCCTCGCGCATGCGCGCCATCACCGGGCTGTCGATGTCCCACGGCTGGTCCGCCGGGATGCTCGTGGAGCCGCGCAGCGTCGGCCAGCCTTGAGTAAGGAAGATGTCCTTGATCGAGGCCGGGACCCCGTCGAGCGCGCCGATCGGATTCCCGTCGCGCCAGCGGGCCTCGGCCGCTTTCGCCTGGTCGAGTGCGCGATCGGCGTCAACGAGGCAGTAGGCGTTGACCTCGCCGTCGCGGTCCTCGATGTTCTGCAGGGCGCTCTTCGTCGCCTCGACCGGCGAAAGTTCGCCGGTGGCGTAGGCGGCGACGAGTTCGCTGGCAGTCAGTTCCCGGTCGCCCATCCGGCGCCTCCCTGCGATTCGGACGGCACGTAGCCGAGCCGTTTGTCCACGACGTTCCACAGCGGCTCCCCGGCGAGCCAGCGCCGGAAGTTGCCCGTGAACACCTCTACCAGCGTCCGCCGCCAGCCGATGAAGTCGCCCGACATGTGCGGGGACAGCAGGACGTCCGGCATGGTCCACAGTGGACTTTCAGACGGCAGCGGCTCGGTGTCGAAGACGTCGAGCGCGGCTCCGGCGATTTCTCCCGCCCCCAGCGCCGCGATCAGATCGGACGTGACCACCAGTTCGCCGCGGCCCACGTTCACGAACCGCGCGGACGGCTTCATCGCGGCGAACGCGGCGGCGTCGAACATGCCCTTGGTCTGATCGGTCAGCGGCGCGACCGCGACGACGTAGTCGAATCCGGGCAGATGCCGTGTCAGCTCGGCGGATTCGTGCACGACGCCGAAATCCGGATCGCCGACCCGGGCCCGCCGGCCGGCCCCGGACACCCGCATCCCGGCCGCGCGCAGCATCCGCGCGATGGCCCTTCCGATCGGCCCGGTGCCCACCACCAGCACTTCCCGTCCGGCGATCCGCTCGGACTCGCGGTGCTTCCACGTGCCGGCGCGCTGCAGATCGAGCGAACGCGCGAAGTCCTTGGCGAACGCCAGCACGACGCCGAGCACGTACTCGGCGATGGCGTCGTCGAACACCCCGCGCGAGTTCGTGAGCACGACCTCGCTGTCGCGCAGCCCCGGGAAAAGCACTGGGTCGACGCCGGCGCTCGCGATGTGCAGCCACTTCAACCGGTCCGCCGCGTGCCACGCTCCGGGGACGGCGTCGGAGAGGAAATCGTAGACGAAAAGCGCGTCGGCTCCGGCCAGCGCAGCGGCTAGCCCGCGCTCGTCGGTGTAACGAACTACCGCAGCGTCTTCGATAGCGGCCATGTCCGGTGGTTGGGCCGCCCCGCAGAGCACTGCCAGGACGGGTGTTTCCGGGGCGTTCACGATTGACACCGTAAAAGTGGCTCGTATGATTGTCAACAATCCGAGGACTACCCCCGGAGCACCGGACGGGCATCGGGCACAGGCGTTATTCCGGAGGCTGAACCTTGGATCTGGACTTCCTCGCGTTCGAGGGCCCGCTAGCCCAGCGCGGCATCGGCGTGATCGCGCCGTTCGACCTCGCGCTCGAGCGCGAACTGTGGCGCTGGGTGCCGATGGAGGTGTCGCTGCACCTCGCCCGCACCCCCTACGAACCGGTCCCGGTGAGCATGGAGATGGCCCAGCTGGTGAGCGACAGCAGGCACCTCGCCGCGGCCACCCGCGACGTGCTGCACGTGGAGCCCGAGGTGGTCGCGTACCTGTGCACCTCCGGCAGCTTCGTGAACGGCATCGACTACGAACGCTCCCTCACCAAAGCGATCTGCGAGGCGGGCGCGCCGGACGCGGTCACCACCTCCGGCGCGCTCGTCGAGGTGCTGCACCAGCTCGACCTGCACCGGGTCTCGGTGCTCACGCCGTACGACGCCGACCTCACCGGCAAACTCCACGACTTCCTCGCCGAGGTCGGCGTGGACACCGTGTCCAGCGATCATCTCGGCCTGGGCGGCGGCATCTGGAAGGTCAGCTACCGCACCATCGCGGAGCGGATCCTTGCCGCGGACCACCGCGAGGCCGAGGCGATTTTCGTCAGCTGCACCAACCTCCCCACGTTCGATTTGATCGAACCGCTGGAGAAGGCGCTCGGCAAACCCGTGCTGACCGCCAACCAGCTGACCATGTGGGCCTGCCTGCGCCGGATGCGGCTGCCCATCGTGGGTCCCGGCCAGTGGCTGCGGGAGGTGTCTTGACCCCTCCCGCTAATATTGTCGACAATTTGCGCATCCCGGAGGTTTCGTGACCACGATCGGCTTCATCTACCCCGACCACGCGGCCGAGGACGACTACCCGCTCGCGGAACAGCTTCTGGGCGGCTCCGACTCGGCCGAGGGCGGCATCCGCCTGCCGGTCGCGCACATCTACGGCACCGACCTGCACGCCGTGCCGGAGCTGCTCGACCTCGGCAGCGAAGCCCGGCTCGCCGAAGGCGCCCGGCTGCTCGGCAAGCACCAGCCGGAAGCTGTCGTGTGGGCTTGCACGTCCGGCAGCTTCGTGTACGGCTGGGACGGCGCGCGCAACCAGGCCGACCAGCTCGCCAAGGCCGCCGGAGTGCCGGCTTCGAGCACGTCGTTCGCCTTCGTGCACGCGGCGAAAGCCCTTGGCGTGAAACGAGTCGCGGTGGCCGCGAGCTACCCCGACGACGTCGCGCGGCTGTTCGTGGACTTCCTCGCCGCCGGCGGGGTGGAGGTGCTCTCGATGTCGAGCGCCGACATCGACACCGCCGCCGAGGTCGGCCAGCTCGCGCCCGAGGCCGTGCTGGACCTGGCGGTGAGCCACGACCACCCGGACGCCGACGCGGTACTGGTGCCCGACACCGCGATGCGCACGCTCGGCGAGATCACCGCCATCGAGGAGAAGCTCGGCAAGCCGGTGCTGACCGCCAACCAGGTGACCGTGTGGGAAGGCCTGCGGCTGACCGGCGCGAGCAGGCTGGTGCGTTCGCTGGGCGCGTTGTTCCGGACGAGGGGCTGACCCGTGGTCGCACTGCCTGACATAGAACCGGTGAGCCGGGAATCGACCGCCGCGGTGATCGCGCGCCAGCTGCGCGACGCGATCATGACCGGTGCGCTGCCGCCGGGCACCCAGCTCGGCGAAACCGACCTCGCCGCCCGCTTCCAGGTCTCGCGCGGCCCGCTGCGCGAGGCGATGCAGCATCTCGTGTCCGAGGGCCTGCTGCGCAGCGAACGCCACCGCGGCCTGTTCGTGATCGACCTCGAACCGGCGGACGTGTTCGACATCTATCTCGCCCGCTCGGCGGTGGAAAGAGCCGCCCTGCTGTGCGCGTTCCGCGGCGATCGCGAGGCGGTGGCCGCGATGCTGGAACAGAACGTGGCCGACATGGCGGCAGCCGAGGACGATCCGGCCGCGTTGTCGGAGGCGGACCTGCGGTTCCACGAGGCGCTGATCAATGCGTCCGGGAGCAAACGACTGGTGCGTATGGCCCGGACGTTGCTGATCGAGACGCGGATGTGCCTGACGTTGCTGCAGAGCACGTATCAGGGCGTGGAGGACCGGCTGGAGGAGCACACGCGGATCATCGAAGCCCTGCGCTCGGGCGACGAGGAGACAGCGCTGCATTTGCTGGACGCGCACATGGAGGACGCGATCAGCCGGTTGCTTCCGGGGCGGAGTTTGAAGGACGGGGCCTCGGCTGCGGGGTGAGGGTGGCGGGTTCTTGGCCTCCGTTTCGCTGACAAGCAGCGGCACCAGCCTCCGCACCGAAGTTCTGCGGCCGCCGAACGAGACGAGCGGTTCCTTCGCCGCCACACCACCGAACAGCAGCACCGGATTCCGCGCTGGCGTTTGAGGGGCAGCGGCGCGGCCGCCGGGCGAGGCGACCGGGTGCGTGGCCACCACACCACCAAGCAACAGCACCAGCCTCCGCGCCGGAATCGTGAACACGCTGCGGAGCGCCGCAATCAGCCGCCCAGTCCGGTGCGCGGTTGCGCTGCCGGGCTTTCCGCTAAGCACGCGTCTCATAACCCCAGCACCTCCGCCATCGTGCCGCCGAGGACGCGGGCTCGCAGTTCTCCGGGCGGGGTCACGCGTTCGATCGTCGTGCGGGAGAGGACTGGGTCGCCGTAAGGGGCGTCCGAGCCGAACAGCGTGCGGTCCGGCAGTTCGGTGATCGCCAGCCGGACCGCGAAGACGATGCTGGCCGTCGACGTTTCCAGATAGATGTTCGGCGTTTCCCGCGCCAGGTCGATCGCGGTGAGCCAATGCGTGCCGCCCAGCTGGCTGATCACCAGCGGCACGGCCGGGTAGCGACGGGCCAGCGCGGCGAGGGTGGACAGATCGTCTTCGGTGGTCGGGGCGGAGCCGTGCACTACCACGGGGAGTCCATTGTGGTCAGTGGCTGCTCGCAGCACTGGTTCGATCCGGGCGGCAGCGCCTGGAGGTGGAGTCAGTTCGCCGATTCCGCGGTAACTGCGGGCGACGTGGTCGACCTCTGTGGCGAGCTGGTCCGCGGAGAGATCGAGGCGGACTGAGCGGAAGCCCAGGAAACGGCCAGGGTGTGCGGCCAAAGCCGCGTCGAGTTCTTGCCAGGCGGACTGGTAGCCGTCGCCGGAGCGGCCGTTGAGCGCGGCGTCCAGCACGTTCATTTCCTGGCGGAACGACGCGAGATCCGCGGCTCGTTCGGGGTGCGGCCTGGTCGCGAACAGCACGGCGCGGTCGACTCCGGCTTCGTCCAGCAGCGCGAGGTGCTGGCGCACCGGGTCGTGGACGTGGCTGTGGGCATCGATGATCAACGGAAACTCCCGGTCCGGTCGGGCGCGCGGAATGCGGTCGCCGGGACCAGTGTTGAACGTTGACACCATGCCAAGGTCAAGCTCAGCGGAGGGGCGATGCGGATCGGGCAGCTGGCCGAGCGCACCGGCACCAGCGAACGGCTCCTGCGGTACTACGAACGCGTCGGGCTGCTGACGGCGGACCGGCGGCCCAACGGCTACCGCGACTACGCTCCGGCCGCCGAGCAGACCGTGCGCCAGATTCGCGCGTTGCTGGCGGCCGGGCTGCCGACCAGCCTGATCAAGCGGATGCTCCCGTGCGCCGAAGCGGACGGTTCGCTGCGTCCGTGTCCGGGTGTGCTGCGGGCGCTGCGCACTCAGCTCACCGAACTCGACCGCCGGGCCGAGGACATCGCGCGGGCGCGGCGGACGCTCCGCGAAGCCATCGCGGCGACGGAACGCGCCGGCTGAACACCTCAGCCCGGCAAAGGATCCAGCGTGATCCAGTACCGCCGCACCGGTCCGTGCTCGGTCTGGCGAAGTTCCTCCAGCACGCCGCCGGCGCGCTCGATCGTCCTGGCGGACGCCAGGTTCTCCCCTGCGCACACCAAAAGCACACGAGACAAATCCAGCCGCCGGGCCTCGGGCAGCAGCTGGCGCAACGCCCAGGAAGCGAGACCACGGCCGCGCGCCGACGGACGGATGCCGAAGCCGAGGTGCCCGGCCCATCGCACGTACTCCGCCGGGCCGGAACGCAGGGCGATTCCGCCGAGCACCTGTCCGTCCTCGACCAGCCAGCGGTGCACAGCACCGGCCCGGGTCACCGCCGAGACCCAGGCGGCGAAGCCAGCCGGCGAATCGACCTCGTCCGACGCCGACAGGCCGAAGCCGTCTTCGTGCAGGCCTGGCCCCCATTCGGCGTGCGCTTCCAGCCAGGCGCGATGCAATCGTACGGTGGGGGCGAGGAGCTCGGGCATGATCCGATTCTACCGGCCGGAAACGCCAAAAAGCCTGTCGCAGCAGGAAAAACTCAGGCATTCCGCACCCCCAGCACGGGCTGTCCGCCGTGGCCGAAGTTGTATCGCGGCGACCACGGGAACCAACCCGCGGAGTCGGCGTAGACCAGCTGCACGGCTTCGATTCCCGTGCCGTAACAGCAAACCGCGACGTGCAGGTGCACGGCGGGGGCGCTGAGCCGCACGATTTCCAGCTTCGGCAGCCGGGGCAGCAGCCACTGTTCCCCGGGTTCCGGCGGACCGGTGTGCAACGTGTGTTCGGCCGCGGCGTTGAGCAATCGCGTCGCGTGGTGCGGCAGCAGCCCGGTGACGATCAGTTCGGGCAAGCCTTGCACGGTCAGGCCCGCGGTGTACGCCCAGGACGGCCGGGATCCTGTTCCCAGCACGCCCTGGACGCACCAGCCGTGCTCCCTGATCCGGTCCAGCGCCTCGATCAGGTACTGCTCCTCGAAGTTTCCCGGTTCCTCGCACATCCGGCACATCGGTGCCCTCCTCCCCTCGGGACCCGTCGGCGGGTCAGGGAGGAGTCAACCGCGCGGCACCGACGAAAAATCAGCGGAGCGAAGCGGCCACCGCGGCGCCGAGCGCGGTTGTGGTAGAGGTTCCGCCGAGGTCGGGGGTGAGCGTTTCGCCCGCGGTCAGCACCTCGTCTACCGAGGCGCGGATCGCTTGTGCGGCAACGGTTTCCCCGAGGTGGTCGAGCAGCATCGCCGCGGCGAGGATCTGCGCGACCGGGTTCGCGATGCCCTGTCCGGCGATGTCCGGGGCACTCCCGTGGACCGCCTCGAACATCGACGGAAACTCACCTGATGGGTTGATGTTTCCCGACGGCGCCATGCCCAGCCCGCCGGTGATCGCGGCCGCGAGATCGCTCAGGATGTCGCCGAACAGGTTCGACGCCACCACCACGTCGAGCCGGTCCGGGGCCTGCACCATCCGCGCGGCGAGAGCGTCCACATGGCACTGTTCCGCGCGGACGTCGGGGTACTCGGCCGCGACCTCGGCGAAAATCTCGTCCCAGTACGGCATCGAGTGGATCAGCCCATTGGACTTCGTCGCCGACGTGACGTGCCGCGAACGCGTGCGCGCGAGGTCGAAGGCGTACCGGATGATCCGTTCCACCCCGACCCGCGTGAACACCGACTCCTGCAGCACGAACTCGTCCGGCCTCCCGGCGTTGTGCCGTCCGCCGATCTCCGAGTACTCGCCCTCGGAGTTCTCCCGCACGATCACCATTTCCAGCTCGTCGGCCTTCCGCCCGGCCAGCACCGACGACGTCCCCGGCAGCAGCCGGACCGGCCGCAGGTTGACGTACTGCTGGAACGCCCGCCGCAACGGAATCAGCAGGCCCCACAAGGAAACGTGGTCGGCGACGCCGGGGAAGCCGACCGCGCCGAGCAGAATGCCGTCGAAACCCGACAGCTGCGCGACACCGTCCTCCGGCATCATCGCGCCGGTCTTCGCGTACCGCTCGCAGCTCCAGTCGAATTCGGTCCACTCCAAGGAGAACCCGTACTTCTCCGCGGCCGCGTCGAGGACCCGGCGCGCCTCGATCGTGACGTCGACCCCGATCCCGTCGCCCGGGATGCTCGCGATCCGGTGTGTCACAGGCTCACCGCGATGTACTTGGTCTCCAGGAACTCGTCGATGCCGACCGTGCCGCCTTCGCGGCCGAGGCCGGACTGCTTGACGCCGCCGAACGGAGCCGCCGGGTTGGACACGATGCCCTGGTTGAGGCCGATCATCCCGGCCTCCAAGCGTTCCGACACCCGCAGCGCGCGCTTCAGGTCGCTGGTGAACAGGTAGGACACCAGGCCGAATTCGGTGTCGTTGGCCTTCTCGACCGCCTCGTCCTCGGTGTCGAATGGCGTGATCGGCGCGACCGGGCCGAAGATTTCCTCGCTGGCCAGCCGAGCGTCGGCGGGCACGTCGGTGAGCACCGTCGCCGGGTAGAAGTGGCCAGGGCCGTCGACCCGCGAGCCGCCGGTGAGCACCCGCGCGCCCTTGTCCGTGGCGTCCTTGACCAGTTCGGTCACCTTCTTCACCGCGGCCTCGTCGATGAGCGGGCCGACCACGACGCCTTCGTCGGTGCCGCGGCCCATCGGCAGCGCCTGCATCCGCTCGGTGAGCCGGCGGGAGAATTCCTCGGCCACGCCGCGCTGCACGTAGAACCGGTTGGCGGCGGTGCACGCCTCGCCGATGTTGCGCATCTTGGCCTGCATCGCGCCCTCGACCGCGGCGTCCAGGTCCGCGTCGTCGAACACGACGAACGGCGCGTTGCCGCCCAGCTCCATCGACGTGCGCAGCACCTTCTCCGCACACTGCTCCAGCAGCTTGCGCCCGACCCCGGTCGAGCCGGTGAAGGACAGCTTGCGCGCACGTCCGTCCCGGATCAGCGGCTCCATCACGCCGCCCGCGTTCTTGGTGGTGACGACGTTCAGCACGCCTTCGGGCAGCCCGGCGTCGGCGAGGATCTGGGTGAGCGCGAGCATCGACAGCGGCGTCTGCGCGGCGGGCTTGATCACCATCGTGCAGCCCGCGGCGACCGCCGGGCCGATCTTGCGGGTGCCCATCGCCATCGGGAAGTTCCACGGCGTGATGAGCAGCGTCGGACCCACCGGCTGACGCGTGATCAGGAACCGGCCCGAGCCGTTCGGAGCCACCGCGTAACCGCCGTCGATCCGCACCGCCTCCTCCGCGAACCAGCGGAAGAACTCGGCGGCGTAAGTGATTTCCCCGGCGGCCTCGGCCAGCGGCTTGCCCATCTCCAAGGTCATCAGCAGCGCCAGTTCGTCGCGGCGCTCGATGAGCTTGTCGTACGCGCGGCGCAGGATCTCGCCGCGCTCCCGAGGGGCGACCGCTGCCCAATCAGCCTGCGCCGCGACGGCCGCGTCGAGCGCCGCGAGACCGTCTTCCGGTCCGGCGTCCGCGACCTGGCACAGCACCTCGCCGGTGGAGGGGTCCTGCACGTCGAAGGTCTTCCCGCTGCGCGCGGAGACCCACTTGCCGCCGATGAAGAGTTCCTTGCCGACCGCGTCCACAACGCCGTTCTCGGTGATCCCGCTCATCCAGCTCGCTCCTGTTCCTGTTGTCCCGAACTCATGCTATGGATATTGTCAACAATCGACAACCGTCTCCACCCGCACCCAGGAGGGCGCCGCATGGCCCAGCTTTCCCCGCTGCTCAAGCAGGCAACGCCCGTCGTCGTCGACCACGGTGAAGGGGTTTACCTCTACGACGTGGACGGGAAACGTCACCTCGACTTCACCGCGGGCATCGGGGTGACCAGCACCGGCCACTGTCACCCGCGCGTGGTCGAAGCCGCGCGCGAGCAGATCGGCAAGCTCGTGCACGGCCAGTACACGACGGTGATGCACAAACCGCTGCTCGAGCTGACCCGCAAGCTCGGCGAGGTGCTGCCGTCCGGCCTCGATTCGCTCTTCTACGCGAACTCCGGCAGCGAGGCCGTGGAGGCCGCGCTGCGGCTGGCCCGGCAGGCGACGAAGCGGCCGAACGTCATCGTGTTCCAGGGCGGTTTCCACGGCCGCACGGTCGCCGCCGCCTCCATGACCACCTCCGGCACCCGGTTCAGCGCGGGCATCTCGCCGCTGATGGCCGGCGTGCACGTCGCGCCGTTCCCGTACGCCTACCACTACGGCTGGAACGAGGAAACGGCGACGAAATTCGCTCTGCGCGAGCTGGACTACCTCTTCCAGACCGTCTCCGCGCCGAACGAGACGGCCGCGTTCTTCATCGAGCCGGTGCTCGGCGAGGGCGGCTACGTCCCGGCCAACACCGAGTTCATGGCCGGGCTGCGCGAGCGCGCCGACCGGCACGGCATCCTGCTGGTGCTCGACGAGGTACAGGCCGGGTTCGGCCGCACCGGCAAGTTCTGGGGCCACGACCACTTCGACGTCCGCCCGGACGTCGTGCTGATCGCGAAGGGTCTCGCCAGCGGCTTCCCGCTGTCCGGCATCGCCGCTTCGGAAGAGCTGATGGCGAAGGCGTACCCGGGTTCGCAAGGCGGCACGTACGGCGGCAACGCGGTGTCGTGCGCGGCAGCCATCGCGACGCTCGACGTCATCCAGGACGAAGGCTTGGTCGAGAACGCTGCGGAGCGCGGCCGTCAGCTCTTGGAGGGCGCGCGCATCATCGCGGACAAGACGCCGGCCATCGGCGACGTACGCGGTCTCGGGCTTCTCGTGGGCACTGAGTTCACTACTGCGGACGGTGAACCGGACACGGCCACCGCGCAAGCCGCGCAGCAGGCTGCTTCTAAGAACGGACTGCTGTTGCTCACCTGTGGCGCGTACTCGAACGTCGTGCGCATGGTGCCGCCGCTGGTCGTCAACGCGGAACAAATCGACGACGCGCTGCGCATCTGGGGCGATGTCGTCACTTCGGTCACGGGGAGCTGAGGCATGGCGCGCTACATCACCATCAGCCTCGACAAGCGCGGCGTCACCTGTCGCGCACGGCTGCTCGACGCCGAAGCACCGCGCACCTGCAAGGCGGTGTGGGACGCACTGCCGCAGAGCGGTTCGGCCTATCACGCGAAGTACGCGCGCAACGAGGTCTACACACTCGTGCCGCCCTTCGCCGAGCCCAAGCCGGGCCGCGAGAATCCGACCATCACGCCGATTCCCGGCGACGTTGTCTACTTCGGATTCGAAGCGTGGGAGATCGGCAATCCGGCGTACGGCTACGACGAGGGCAGCGAGGCGCACAGCGACCAGGGTGCCACGGATCTCGCGATTTTCTACGGCCGCAACAACCTCCTGATCAACGGCGACGCGGGCTGGGTGCCCGGCAACGTGTTCGCGACGATCGAGGAAGGCCTGTCCGAGATGGCCGCGGCCGCGCAGGACCTGTGGCTGCGCGGCGTGGAAGGCGAGACGCTGTCGTTCGCCCGCGCTGACTGACCGTCGCTTCAGGGCCGGTTCCTCCACCGCGGAGGGACCGGCCCTTTTCACTGCCCGATCGGGCCAGATTGTTCCGCCAGAGTGAAGCCGGGTTAACCCTCCGCGATCACCACTCAGGTCCGGGATCTGCTGCCAGACAAGGGATCCGGGCCCGATGATCACCCGGCGGTGTGAACCTCGGGAACTCACCAATCGTGGCTTCGCATTCACCGGTTCGAGGGGCGACGCCGCCCGGTTGCCGCAGTGCGCGTCTGCTACCCAGGGTGATCGGACGCGGCGTTCGCTACGAACCGTGGCGAACAGTCCACAGTGCACCCCCGGCGACAAACCCGAAAGCCTTACATGTTTAACATGGGAAGATTCCCCGGCCGCCGATCCCTTGCCAGCACAGGGAAAACCGCGTTTTGACACCACGAGCGCGCCGGTGGAAATCTGCGTTGGCTCCTCGCGAGAGCACCAAGTAAGAACAATCCGAACAAGGAGCCCCTCAATGCAGATGTTCACCCAGCACGTGCACCACGGCCACGACCTGATCTCGGGTCTGCTCGCGCACCTGGCGCACGTGCTCGGCTGGCTCGTCTGACCGGCACCGAGGATTAACCCAGGGGCCGGCCTGTTGGCGCGGGCCGGTCCCTGCTTGGGTTCTCTCCCCTTCCTGGCCACGCGCGCGGCGTGGCCTTTTTCGTGCCCGCGTCGGCTAACGTGAAAACTATTCATGGCCAGCCTCGCAGCAGAACGGCTAGGCTGCGGCCACGACGTACGCGCGCGCACGAGGGAGTGGCATGAGCGCAGCTTGCAAGCGAATCATGGGCATTCATGCCGTCGCCTCACGGGCGACCAGGGTGAAACTCCTCAAGGAGGCGACGGCATGAGCGAGATCGCAACACAGCTGGCAGGGGCCGTCGGAGCGGGGAACCTGCTGACCGGTGACGCGATTTCCGACGACTACGCGCACGACGAAGCCCTCAGCACGCCCGGCCAGAAACCGGCGTACGTCGCGAAGCCGGCGACGGCCGAAGAGGTCTCCGCGCTGCTGAAGATCGCCGCCGCCGAGGGCGTCCCGGTGACCGCGCGCGGGTCCGGCAGCGGGCTGTCCGCCGCGGCGCGTCCGGTCGAAGGCGGACTGGTCGTCTCGTTCGAGCGGATGAACTCGGTGCTCGAGATCGACACCGGCAACCACGTCGCCGTCGTCCAGCCGGGCGTCACGCTGGCCGAACTCGACGCGAAGACCGCCGAGCACGGCCTCACCTACCCCGTTTATCCCGGCGAGCTGAGCGCGAGCGTCGGCGGCACCGTCGGCACCAACGCCGGCGGCATGCGCGCGATCCGCTACGGCATTACCCGCGGCAACGTCTCGGGCCTGCAGGCGGTGCTCGCGACCGGCGAGATCATCCGCGTCGGCGGCCGGATGTCGAAGATCTCCAGCGGCTACGACCTCACCCAGCTGATCATCGGTTCGGAAGGCACGCTCGCGCTGGTGACCGAGGTGATCGTGAAACTGCAGCCCCGGCTGCCGCACGGCGCGACGGTGCTGGCCCCGTTCGACGATTTCGAACAGGTCATGGCGGCGGTGCCGAAGATCGCCGCGAGCGGTCTCGCCCCGCAGATCCTCGAGTACATCGACAACATGACGATGGCCGCGATGGTCTACAACGACAAGCTCGAACTGGGCGTCCCGGCGGAAATCCGCGACCGGACCCAGGCGTATCTGGCCGTGGCGCTGGAAAACCGGGTGGCCGACCGGCTCGGCGAGGACGTCGAGGCGCTCGGCGAACTGCTCACCGAACTCGGCGCGATCGACGCGTACGTGCTCGAAGGCGGAGCCGCGCGCAAGCTCATCGAAGCCCGCGAAAAAGCCTTCTGGAACGCCAAAGCCGCCGGGGCGGACGACGTGATCGACGTGGTGGTGCCGCGAACCGCGATGCCGCAGTTCATGACCCGCGCCCGCGAGCTGGCGATGGCGACCGGTGGCGGCGCGATCGGCTGCGGGCACGCCGGCGACGGCAACGTCCACCTGGCGATCTTCTGCAAGGATCCGGACACTCGCTCGCAGCTGCTGACCGACATCTTCGGCTACGCGTACGAGCTGGGCGGCGCGATCTCCGGCGAGCACGGCCTCGGCCGCACCAAGACGAAGTACTACGACAAGCTGGAAGACCCGGCGAAGCTCGAACTGCTGCGCCGGGTCAAGGACAGCTTCGACCCGGCCGGGATCCTGAACCCCGGCGTTCTGTTCGCTCCAACCGGAAAGTGAGCACAGTGAGCACGCTCAACGGCGCCCAGTCCCTCATCCGCACGCTCGTCGACAGCGGGGTCGACGTGTGCTTCTCCAACCCCGGCACGTCGGAGATGCACTTCGTCGCGGCGCTCGATTCAGTGCCGGAAATGCGCGGCGTGCTCGCCCTGTTCGAAGGCGTCGTGACCGGTGCCGCGGACGGGTACGCGCGGATCGCCGACAAGCCCGCCGCGACGCTGCTGCACCTCGGCCCGGGGCTGGGGAACGGCCTGGCGAACCTGCACAACGCGCGCCGCGCACACACGCCGGTGGTCAACGTGATCGGCGACCACGCCACCTATCACAAGCAGTACGACGCCCCACTGGAGTCGGACATCGACGCCATCGCGGGCTCGCTCGAAGGCTGGGTGCGCCGGTCCGGGCACACGAAGGACGTCGGCGCGGACGCCGCGGCAGCGGTCGCGGCGGCACAGGACGCACCGGGCCGGATCGCGACGCTGATCCTTCCCGCCGACGCCTCGTGGGGCGAGGGCGGCGAAACGTGCGAGCCGATTCCGCCGCGCGTGCCGCAGAAGGTCGACGCGACAACCGTGCAGAAGATCGCGGACCTGCTGCGCAGCGGCGAGTCAGTAGCGTTGCTGGTCGGCGGATCCGCTTGCCGGGAAGCCGGTTTGCGTGCGACCAGCCGGATCGCCGCCGCGACCGGAGTGAAGGCGTTCGCCGAGACGTTCCCGGCACGGCTGGAGCGCGGGGCTGGCCTGCCCAGCATCGAACGACTGGGATATCTCGCCGAGCACGTGAAGTATCAGCTGGACGGGGTCAAGCACCTGATCGTCGCGGGCACGAGGGCGCCGGTGTCGTTCTTCGCCTACCCCGGCATGCCGAGCGAGCTGACCCCGGAAGGCGCGGACGTGCACGTCCTCGCGACGGTCGGCCAGGACGTCACCGCCGCGCTGGAGGCGGTCGCCGCGCTCGTCGCCGCGGACACGGAGCCGGTCCTGCAGGAAGCCGGACGGCCGGAGCTGCCGAGCGGTCCGCTCACCCCGCAGAACTGGGTCGACGTGATCGGCGCGCTGCTGCCGGAGAACGCGATCATCGTCGACGAGGCGAACACCTCCGGGCTCATGCTCCCCGCCGCGACGGCAGGCGCGCCGCGACACGACGTGCTGACCCTGACCGGCGGTGCGATCGGATACGGGATGCCGGTGGCCGTCGGCGCGGCGATCGCGGCTCCGAAGCGGCCGGTGGTCAACCTCGAATCCGACGGCAGCGCGATGTACACGATCTCCGCGCTGTGGACGCAAGCACGCGAAAACCTCGACGTCACGACGGTGGTGCTCAACAACAACGCGTACGCGATCCTGCGGATGGAACTGCAACGCGTCGGTGCGTCCGGGGACGGACCGCGCGCGAAGGACCTGCTGGACATCGGCCGTCCGGACCTGGATTTCGTGAAAATCGCCGAGGGCATGGGCGTTCCGGCGACCCGGGCGACGACCGCGGAGGAGCTGGCCGAGCAGTTCCGGCGCGCGGTCGCCGAACCGGGTCCGCACCTGATCGACGCGGCCGTTCCGCCGCTGCTCTAGACCCGGGCGAGGTCCGGGCTGGCGGCACGGATCCGCGGCACCACCGCGGTCAACGCCAGCCCGGCTACCGCCGCGGCCGCGGCGACCGCGAAAGTGGCGCGGAATCCCGCGAGCGACGGCACGGTGAACGTGCCGACGGTGATCGTCAGGTGGGCCAGCATCGTGGCCATCACCGCGCTGGACGTCGAGGTGCCGACGGACCGCATGAGCGAGTTGAGGCCGTTCGCCGACGCCGTTTCGGTGACCGGCACCGCGCTCATGATCAGCGCGGGCATTGCGGCGTAAGCGATTCCGACGCCTGCCCCGATGATCACCGACGCGATGATCAGCTCGATCGCGTTGGCCATCAGGAAAATCGCGAAAAGATAGCCGACGGCGATCACGGTCGCACCGGTCATGAGCGTGACGCGCGCGCCGTAGCGGTTGGTCAGCCGCGCGGACACCGGGGACAGCGCCATCATCACCAGTCCGTTCGGCGCGAGGCACAGCCCGGCTTGCACCATGCTGAGCCCGAGGCCGTAGCCGGTCGCCGACGGTGCCTGAAGCAACTGCGGGAACGACAGCGCCATCGCGTACATCGCGAACCCGACGAGGATCGACGCGAGGTTCGTGAACAGCACCGGCCGTCGCGCCGAAACGCGCAGATCCACCAGCGGGTCACGACGGCGCAGCTGATACCAGCCCCAGAAGCCGAAAACGACCACTGCCGTCGCGGCCAACCCGAGCGTCACCGGACTGCCCCAGCCCCACTCGCCGCCCTTCACAATCGGCAGCAGCAGGCTGGTGAGACCGACGGTCAACCCGAGCGTGCCGAGGAAATCGAACGGCGCCGGCGTGCGGACCGGCGATTCCGGGACGAACCGGAGGATCAGCAGCGCACAGCCGAGCCCGAGTCCGGCCGCGCCCCAGAACAGAACGTGCCAGTCGGCGTGCTCGGCCACGACCGCCGCGACCGGCAGACCGATCGCGCCGCCGACGCCGAGCGTCGCGCTCATCAGCGAAATCGCGCCGCTGACGCGTTCCGGCGGCAATTCGTCGCGCATGATGCTGATGCCGAGCGGGATGACGCCCATCGCGCAGCCCTGCAACCCGCGGCCGACGATCATCAACGCGAGCGAGCTGGTGAGCGCCGAGACCATGGACCCGGCGATCAGCACGGCCAGGCTCACGAGCAGCACGCGGCGTTTGCCGTAAAGATCGCCGAGCCGCCCGGCGACCGGAGTGCACACCGCCGCGGCGAGCAGCGTGACGGTGACGACCCACGACGCGTCCGTCGGCGTGGTGCTCAGCAATCTCGGGAATGCCGGGATCAGCGGGATGACCAGCGTCTGCATGAACGACGCGACCAGCCCGCACGAGGCGAGCACCACGATGATCGCTCCCGAACCTGCCCGCGCCACCACGTCCCCCGTTCCGTATGCCGTACTGGATTCGCACGGTACCGGGCGGGGCGGGCGGAACGGGCGGTTCGTGATCGATCCGACTTACCGGGCTGGTCCGTTCGGCCTAGCGATTGGTTGGGTTGGCGGGGTCAGAGCCATTGCCGGACGCCGCCGTGGTGCGAGCAGGTGCCGGAACGGTGCTGGCTGTAGCTGTAGGTGCCGTCGTTGCAGAGGGCGGTCGCGCCGGAGGGGTTCGAGTCCGGGCGATGGACACAGTTCCCCGAAGAGTTGCGGTAGTAGTCGGAACCGCATTCGGCGGGTGCGGGATCCGGCGCTGGCGGTGGCTGGGACGCGGAGGCTCGCGGCGCGGTCTGGGTTTTCGGGGCCGTTTTCGGCTTGGCGACAGTGGTCGGTGGAGCGACCTGCGTCGTGGTCACCGGGACCGCGATCGATGTCGACGGTGTTGTAGTCGACGTTGTCGTGGTCGACGTTTCCGGTGCGCTGTAGGTGGTTGGCGGCGAGTACTCGCTCGTGACGGCCGACGGTGCGGTTCCCGTCGGAACCGCACCGCAGCCAGCGACCAGAACGCCCGCGACCAACGCCATCCCCAGTTTCCGCAACATGCGGAACCTCCTTCGCACCCCAATGCGAGGAGGTCGGGAATCCTCGGAAAACTGTTACAGCGGAGGCGTCCGGGGCACGGGTCAGCCGTCCGCCGGGCACCACGGATCCGGTGCGCGAACAACCGCCTTGCCGCAGAACCCCTGCAGTTCCGGATCGACCTCTCCGCCCTGTACCCGCAGTACCGCGAGCGGTTTGTCCTGCGGGACATGCCTGCCGATGTCGCCTCCGTAGTCGATGGTTCCGCTGACTCCCTCGATGTATTTGTTGGTCTGGTTGGCATCCGGCCGCGAGGTGTGGATCGCGGCGATCTCCCGCCACACCGAGCCGGGCGTCACCGGGATCTTTGACGACGTTTCCCGCAGGTAGGCGGTCGCGGTGATCATCACCAGCGCGGCGTCGTAGGACAGCGCGGCGTGGCCGTCGAACGACCGCCCTTTCGCGGTGTGCTCGAAGGAGAACTTGGCGTTGAGCGTGGCGTAGAAGTCCCGCGCGAGGCCTTTCGCCGCGGTGGCCGGGGCGCTCGCGAGTGCGAGATAGTAGTACGACAGTGCGCGATTGCGTTCCCGCGCAACGGAATCCGCCACGTAGCGCGAGACGTCGTCGTCACCGATGATTGTCGCGGTGCTGCCACATTGCGCTGCACCAGCGAGGAACGCTCCGAAGTCGGGGACTCCTCGACCAGCGAAGAACGCGAAGCCGTCGTAGGAGCAGCTGTCCCGGCCAGCCGCGCCCGCGTTGCCTACGGTCCGGTCTCCATACCGCAGATGCGCGGGCATCCCAGCTATCCCTCCGTCTGATTCGAACGCGCGCGCTTCAACAGTGAAACCCTTTTCCTGGAACGATTTCAGCACGTCGTCGCGGAGGTTCGTGCTGTAGAAATCGGCGTCGTCGTCGGAGTAGTAGACCCGCAGGGCGCGGGGTCCGGGGCGCTGGGCGGCGAACGCCGCGGCCACCGCCGCTTCCCGGCGGTTTTGCGGCGCGACCTGGAAGTAGATCGGGTTCTGGTCCGCGAGCTGGTCGGCGGTGAGGGTCGCGGCGACGACCGGGATGCCCGCGTCGCCGAGTGCGCGGATCGTGTCGGACGTCGGCTCGCTGCTCATGTCGAGCCCGACCACGCCGACGATGCTGGGGTCCTGTTTCGCCATTTCCAGCAGCGTCTGCGCGACCTGCGCGCCTTGATGCATTCCCTTGCCGCCGTTGGCGATCAGGATGCGCACGATCGGTTCGGCCGCGGCGGTCGCGTCGAGCTGCCGCGACTGCGCGACGGCGAAGCCTTCCAGCGATTCCCGTTCGGCGGTGAGCCCTTCGGCGGTGCCGTTCGACGATGTCAGCGCTTCCAGGTCGACCAGCGTGATGTACGGCCGTTCCGGATACTGCTGGTGCAGTTCCTCCGCCCGCCGGTTCTGGTCCGCGATCACCGTTTGGACCTGCTGGATCGTCCCCTCTTTGTCCACCGGGGAGAACAGCGTGAAGGTGCCGTCGGACACTCCGACGCACTGGTCGTCCACCCGCGTCAGCCATTCGCTCGAGGTGCCGCAGTGACTGTCCAAGAAGGACTGATACCGCACCACCACGAACCCGGCGATCAGCGCGAGCACCACCGCGGGCACCCCGGCCCGTACCCAGCGCGTCGTCCACCACGCCGCCCGCCCGCGCCCGCCGGACAGGTCGTAATGCTCGCCGAGGGACAGCATGCGCTTGCGCACCTCGGTTTTGTCGGTCTCGGTCTGCGGCGCGTCGAGGCCGATCGGCAGGTACCACGCGGTGGGGCGGCGGGCCCGGCGGTCCGCGCTGAGCCGGTTCTGCCACACCCGGTACGCGCCGGCGGCGTCCGCGGCGTGGTACTTCGGCCGGTCCTCGCTCGGCGCGGCGTCCGGCGGCGGTGCCTGGCTCGCGCTCACCACGAGCAGCGGATCGAAAAGGCCGACCTGGTTGCGGACCTCGTTGATCAGTTCCAGCAGCCGGTAGCCGCCGTTGGCCGGGCCGACCTCATCGAGCAGCAGCACCGGATACGTCATCCTGCGGCGGCGCCAGAACTGCCACGGCCGCAGCCGGTACTCGCGGCGCAGGTCCTCCAGGAACGCGTTGACCAGCAGCCGCGCGACGTACTGGGGCGATTCCTTCTGCCATTCGCCGTCGGTGAGACGCATCGCGAAGCGGACGAAGCTGCCGGACATCTCCGGCGCGAGATGCGGCTGGCGCAGGAACCACCGGTACCGTCCGGACAGTCCGGGGACGCGTCCGGTGACGGCCAGCCGGAAGGTGCCGATCGTCAGCCAGCGCAGCAGCAGCAACGGAAACCGCCACGTCGGATGCTGCGGCACCAGTTCGCGGCTGACGCTGTCGATGGCCGAGCGGAAGCGGACCAGCAGGCCGTTCTCCTGCAGTTCGCGCAGCAGGGTGCGTTCGGTGTCGGTTTCGCCCTCGGCAAACCGCTTCGACATGAGCTGGTCGACCAGCGTGAACAGCCGGAACCGCAACCGGCTTTCGCGCGTGCGCGAGCTGCGGACGAGGGTGTTGCGGATTCGCCACAGGATGTCGCGCACGACTTCGACGCTCGCCTCGGTCGCCTTGCCCGGAGCGTCGACGTCCGGGCGATCGGCGAGCGAGAGATAGACGGAACGGACGGTGCCCGCCGGTTTCGCGTTCTGCAACCGGGAACCCAGCTCTTCGAGGACCCCCTCGCGCGCGTCTCCCACGAGGCACACCATGGGCAGCCCGCGCCGCCCGGCGCGCTCCGGGTGATAACCGGGCCGCCATTCCCCGTTGTCCTGCAATTCCCGCGGCCGGTCGCCGATCCGGGGCCGCTGATAAAGCGCCCCGACGAGCTTGACGAGCCGATCGGCCCCAGCGAACGCGAGCTGCTCCCCCGCGACGGCCACCGTCTGATCCATGCCGAAGTATCCCATGCGCCCGGAGGGAGGGGTCCCGGATTTATGCCGTCACGACAAGGGATTCCGGCCTCGGTACCGGCTGTTCGGGTGACTCGCGTTCAGCCGTTCGCGGCAGGCGTGCTTGCACTGAGCGACCTGTCAGAAAAGGTCGATGATCATATTACGAAAAGTGCCGCTGCCGACTGGGCCGAATGCGAAAAACGGGGCCGCCCCAAGAAATTCCCGAGACGGCCCCGCCAGCAAAAGAATATTCCGCTTTATTCGTAGATCTCGCCCTTGGCGGCCTTGTCCACCAGCGACTGCGGCGGCTCGAAGTGGCTGCCGTAGCGCGCCGCCAGTTCGCGGGCCCGGTCCACGAAGCCCTGCAGACCGCCCTCGTACTGGTTGATGTACTGGATCACGCCGCCGGTCCAGGCCGGGTAGCCGATGCCGAAGATGGACCCGATGTTGGCGTCCGCGACCGAGGTCAGCACGCCCTCGTCGAAGCACTTCACCGTTTCCAGCGCTTCGGCGAAGAGCATGCGCTCCTTGAGGTCCTCGAACGGCACGTCCGCCGAACCCGAGTTGAACGCCTCGCGCAGGCCCGGCCACAGCCCGGTGCGCTTGCCGTTCTCGTCGTACTCGTAGAAGCCCGCCCCGGTGGAGCGGCCCTTGCGGTCGTACTTGTCGAGCATCGTATCGATGACGGCCTCGGACGCGTGCGGCGTCCAGGTGCCGCCCGCGGCCTCGATCGCGGCGCGGGTTTCCGCGCGGATCTTGCGCGGCAGCGTCAGGGTCAGCTCGTCCATCAGCTGCAGCGGCGGTGCCGGGTAACCGGCCTGCGAACCCGCCTGCTCGATCGACGCCGGCTCGACGCCCTCGCCCAGCGCGGCCACGGCCTCGTTGATGAAGGTGCCGATGACCCGCGAGGTGAAGAAGCCGCGGCTGTCGTTGACGACGATCGGGGTCTTGCGGATCTGCAGCGTGTAGTCGAAGACCTTCGCCAGCGTGGCGGGCGACGTCTTCTCGCCGCAGATGATCTCGACCAGCGGCATCTTGTCCACCGGCGAGAAGAAGTGGATCCCGATGAAGTCCTCGGTCCGCTGCACGCCCTCGGCGAGCGTGGTGATCGGCAGCGTCGAGGTGTTGGAACCCAGCACCGCGTCCGCGTTGACGATGTTCTCGATCTCGCCGAACACCTTGTGCTTCAGCTCGACGCTCTCGAACACGGCCTCGATCACGAAGTCGACGCCGGCGAAGTCGGCCGGGTCGGCGGTCGGCTTGATCCGCGCCAGCAGCGCGTCCGACTTCTCCTGCGTGGTCTTGCCGCGCGAGAGCGCCTTCTCCTCAAGCTTGACCGCGTAGCCCTTGCCCTTGTCGGCCGCCTCCTGCGAGACGTCCTTGAGGACGACGTCGATGCCCGCCTTCGCGGACACGTAAGCGATCGCGGCGCCCATCATCCCGGCGCCGAGCACGCCGACCTTCTTGGCGGTGAACTTCTCGAACCCGTCCGGACGCGAACCGCCGGAGTTGATCGTCTGCAGGTCGAAGAAGAACGCCTTGGTCATGTTCTTCGAAACCTGCCCGGTGGCCAGGCTCACGAAGTAGCGCGTCTCGACCTGGATCGCGGTGTCGAAGTCGACCTGCGAGCCCTCGACCGCAGCGGCGAGGATCGCGCGCGGCGCGGGCATCGGCGCGCCCTTGAGCTGCTTGCGCAGGTTCGCCGGGAACGCGGGCAGGTTCGCCGCGAAGCTCGGGTTCGACGGGGTGCCGCCCGGGATCTTGTAGCCCTTGACGTCCCACGGCTGCACGCCGCCCTCGGGGTTGGCCTTGATCCACGCCTTCGCGGCGGGCACCAGCTCGTCGACGGTGTCCACGACCTCGTGCACCAGGCCCAGCTCCAGCGCCTTGCGCGGCTTCATCCGCTGGCCCTGCAGCAGCACGTTCAGCAACGCGCTCTGGATGCCGAGCAGCCGCACGGTGCGGACGATGCCGCCGCCGCCGGGCAGCAGGCCGAGGGTGACCTCGGGAAGGCCGATCTGGCTGCCCTTGACGTCGGCCGCGATGCGGTGGTGCGTCGCCAGCGCGATTTCGAGGCCGCCACCGAGCGCCGCGCCGTTGATGGCCGCGACGACCGGCTTGCCGAGCTGCTCGAGCCGGCGCATCTGGCTCTTCATCGCGCCGCTGGACGCGGTGATCTCCGCCGCGTGCTCCGGCTTCGCCTGGATCAGGTCGCGCAGGTCGCCGCCGGCGAAGAAGGTCTTCTTCGCCGAGGTGAGCACGACAC
The DNA here is from genome assembly GCF_053611505.1 of Amycolatopsis sp. NPDC054798. Lineage (NCBI taxonomy): Bacteria > Bacillati > Actinomycetota > Actinomycetes > Pseudonocardiales > Pseudonocardiaceae > Amycolatopsis > Amycolatopsis sp. NPDC054798. Next base: position 61,922 of record NZ_JBSHAM010000021.1, read on the forward strand.
CGGTGATGTCGTCCTTCTCCGCTTCGAGCCGGTCCACGGTCGCGGCGAGCGACTCGCGGAAGGCCTGGTTCATCGTGTTGGCCGACTGGTCCGGGTCGTCCAGGGTCAGCGTGACGATGCCGTCGGAATCCTTGTCCCAGCGGATGGTCTTGCTCTCGGTCATTCGGTCCTCACACCCGCTCGATGATGGTCGCGACACCCATGCCGCCGCCGATGCACAAGGTCACCAGCGCCCGGCGCGCCTGACGGCGTTCCAGCTCGTCGACCACGGTGCCGACCAGCATCGCGCCGGTGGCGCCGAGCGGGTGGCCCATGGCGATCGCGCCGCCGTTGACGTTGATCTTCTCGTCCGGAAGGCGCAGATCCTTCTGCCACTTGAGCACGACGGACGCGAACGCCTCGTTGAGCTCCCACAGGTCGATGTCGTCCGGGGTCAGGCCCGCGGTCTTGAGCACCTTCTCGGTGGCCGGCGTCGGACCGGTCAGCATGATCGTGGGCTCGGAGCCGATCGAGGCGGTGGCGACGATGCGCGCCCGCGGCGTGAGGCCGAAGGTCTTGCCCGCCTGCTCGGAGCCGACCAGGACGATGGCCGAGCCGTCGACGATGCCGGACGAGTTGCCGCCGGTGTGCACGTGGTCGATCTTCTCGACCTGGTGGTACTTCTGGAGCGCGACGGCGTCGAACCCGCCCATCTCGCCGATGGTGGTGAAGGCGGGCTTGAGCTTCGCCAGACCCTCCACAGTGGTCCCCGGACGACGGTGCTCGTCGTGGTCGAGGATCGTGACGCCGTTCATGTCCTTCACCGGCACCACGGACTTGGCGAAGTAGCCGCCGGACCAGGCCGCCTCGGCCTTCTCCTGCGAGCGGACCGCGAAGGCGTCGACGTCGTCGCGCGAGAAGCCCTCGATCGTCGCGATCAGGTCCGCGCCGATGCCCTGCGGGGCGATGTAGTGGTCGTAGGCCGTGGCCGGGTCCATGAACAGCGCGCCGCCGTCCGAGCCCATCGGCACTCGCGACATCGACTCCACGCCGCCCGCGATGATCAGCTGGTCCCAGCCGGAGCGGACCTTCTGCGCCGCGACGTTGGTGGCCTCGAGACCGGACGCGCAGAACCGGTTGAGCTGCACGCCCGCGACCGTCTGCGGCAGGCCCGCGACGAGCGCGGCGGTGCGCGCGATGTCCGCGCCCTGCTCGCCCACCGGGGACACGACGCCGAGCACGATGTCGTCGATCGCCTGCGGATCGAGGTTCGGGTGGCGGACCTTCAGCTCCTGGATGAGGCCGACCACCAGGTCGACCGGCTTGGTGCCGTGCAGGGCACCGCCCTTGTTCTTGCCCCGGGGCGTGCGCAACGCCTCGTAGATGTAGGCCTCGCTACTCACTGAACACTCCTCCGCGAAGCGGCATGGTTGGACACTGCGGTGTATCTCGCCGCCGACTATACCGGCCAGTAGGTGCTAATGGCCATTAACATAGACCCGGTGAACCCCATGGTGTCAATGGGTTGCCGTGGTTTCGATAAGCGCTATGGTCAGTTCACCATGAGTACGTCTCCCGCCCGCGGCACGCGACCTCGCGACCGCAAGGCCCAGCTCGCCGCCGTCGCGGCCGGGCTGTTCCGCGCGCGGGGGTTCCACGGCGTCGGGATCAACGACATCGCCGCCGAGGCGGGGGTGACCGGGCCCGCGCTGTACCGGCATTTCGCCGACAAGCAGGCGATCCTCGCCTACGTCGTGCTCGCCGGGATCGACGACATGGAATCGGCGACCGCGACGGCGCTCGCCGATTCCGCGCCGCCGCCAGAACAGCTGAACGCCCTGCTCACCGGTCTCGCGACCCAGGCGGTCGAGCGCCGGGAGATCGCCGCGCTGTGGCGCTGGGAAGGTCCGCATCTGCCGCGCGAGCAGCGCCGGGAGATCCGCCGCCGGTCCGGAGCAGTGCTCGACGCGTGGACGAAAGCCCTGCTCACCCTGCGTCCGGAGCTGTCCGCGGACGAGGCCGAGCTGCTGTGCTGGGCCGCGCTGTCGGTGTTCGGGAGCGTCGCGGTGCACCACACCTCAGTGGCGCGCAAACGCTTCGTACCCCTGCTGGTCGAGCTGGCGCAAACGGTGCTCGAAGTCTCACTGCCGGTTCCGGAAGAGCCCGCGCCGCCGGTCGCGAGCAGCCTCGGCACGCCGTCCCGGCGCGAGCAAGTGCTGACCGCCGCCACGGGGCTCTTCGCCGAACGCGGCTTCCACACGGTGAGCATGGAAGACATCGGCGCGGCGGCGGGCATCGCCGGACCCAGCGTGTACCGCCACTTCCCCAGCAAGGCCGCGCTGATGGTCGCGATCGGACACCGCGCCGCCGACCGGCTCGCGCTGGCCGCCGAGCAAGCGCTGCAGGCTCCGGACGAACGGGCCGCGCTGGGCCGGCTCGCCGCGTCGTACATCCATGTTTTGCTGCGCACGCCGGAGCTTCTGGTGTCCTTCACTGCGGACCGCGCGACCATGCCACAGCGGGATAAAGCCGATCTTCGCCGGGTCCAGCGCGACTACGTCGACCAGTGGGTTTCCTTGCTGTGCGCGGTGTTTCCGGAGCTTCCGGCGCGTGAGGCGAAGATCCGCGTGCACGCCGCGCTGACCATCGCGAACGACCTGAGCCGGACCGGACGGATCAAAAGCAGGCCGCATCTGCAGACGGAACTGACGGCGGTGTTGCACGCGGTTCTCGGGCTCAGCTGAACGCCGGGTGGTCCGTGAAGGACTCCTTGAGGCGGGCTTGTTACCCTAAAGACTGCGTGAAGGCGCGCAGCGGAAACCCCACCGCGAGGCGCCCAGAGGGGAAGCCGC
>NZ_JBSHAM010000021.1:64762-110006 GCF_053611505.1 Amycolatopsis sp. NPDC054798
CCTTGAGGGAATCTGATTCCCTCAAGGAGTCCTTCACGGACCTCTGCGAAACCGCCCGGTCGAGCCTCCTGACGTGCAAGCATCTGCCGTGCCCACGAGACGGCTGCATCTGGTTCGCGCGGACGAAGGCCACCGCGTCACGACCCTTGAGCTTTTCTTCGACCTGGTCTTCGTCTACGCCATCACGCAGACGACCGAGCTGATGTCCGGGCATCTGAGCCTGCTCGGCGTAGCCGAGGGACTGCTGGTGCTGATGGTGCTGTGGTGGTGCTGGTGCAGTTACGCCTGGCTCGGCACCACGATCCACGTCGACCACGGCATCGCACGCCTGGCGATGTTCGGCGCGATGGCGGTGATGTTCCTCGTCGCGCTCGCGGTGCCGCAGGCATTCACCAATGAACCGGGCGGGCTCGACGGGCCATTGCTGTTCGTCGCCTGCTACGGCGTCGTGCGACTGCTGCAGATCGTCGCCTACCTCGGAGCCGCGCGGCACGACGCCGACTTGCGCCGGGTGCTGCTGAAGATGCTGCGCGGACTGCTCCCGAGCCTCGCGTTGCTGGCCGTCGCCGACGTGGTGGGCGGGCCGTGGCAACCGGTGTTGTGGGTGGCCGCGCTGGCGGTGGACTACCTCAACGTCTACCTGTCCGGCCCCGCGGGCTGGCGGCTGAACTCGCCCGCGCACTTCGCCGAGCGGTTCGGGCTGATCGTGATCATCGCGCTCGGCGAATCGGTCGTGGCGATCGGCATCGGGATCGGGCACGTGCCGGTCACCTGGCTCGTCGCCGGGTCGGCGATCTGCGGGATCGCGCTCGCCGCGGGGATGTGGTGGACGTACTTCGACCTGGTCGCGAACGTCGCCGAGCGGAGGCTCGCCAAGGCCGAGGGGATCGCGCGGACCAAGCTCGCCACCGACTCCTACACCTATCTCCACCTGCCGCTCATCGCCGGAATCGTCCTCGTCGCGCTCGGGTTGAAGAAGACATTCCTCACCCTGTCCGACTCCGTGCACCACAGCCCGGCGGACGCGCTGCACGGCGTCGCGCTGTGGGCGCTGACCGGCGGACTCGCGCTCTACCTGGTCGCGCTCAGCTCGCTGCGGCGGCGCAACCTCGGCAGCTGGAACCGGCAGCGGCTCGTGCTCGCGGCGGTGCTGCTCGCGCTCACCCCACTGCTCGGACACGTGCCCGCGTCGTTGCTGCTGCTGATCGTCACGGCCTCGGTCCTGCTGCTCATCGCGTTCGAACGCACGTCGCTGGCCCGGCGGCCGGTCGACGGGTGAGCCGGGCCGCACTGGCGGATTCCTCGTCGCCACGTTAACCTACTCGTGAGTAGGTAACGCGAGGGAGATGCTGCATGGCTGCGCCAAGGAAACGAGACGCGATGGGCCTCGGCCTGGCCGCGCTCACCCGGTTGGCCGGGAGCAAGGCGATCGACCGGGTCGGGCTGCGCGGACCGGTGCAGAACCTGGTCAAGACGGGGACCCGCAACGGTTTCCGCGCGGCGGGGGCGGCGACCCGGTCGTTCACCTCGGTCCAGCGGCTGGGCAAACCGGCCCGGCTGGCGAAACCGGACGACCGCGGTCTGTTCGACCTGACGCCGGACGAGGACCAGAAGCTCATCGTCGAAACGGTCAGCGAATTCGCCGCCGAACAGCTGCGTCCGGCCGCCGCGGACGCCGACGAGAAGCTCGCCGCGCCGGAGGGCCTGCTGAGCCGCGCGGCCGAGCTGGGCGTCAGCCTCGTCGGCATTCCGGAAGAGCTGGGCGGCGCGGGCACTGAGCGTTCGGTCGTCACGAACGCGCTGGTCGCGGAGGCGCTGGCGCACGGAGACCTCGGACTGGCGGTGGCTGTGCTGGCACCGTCGGCGGTGAGCACCGCGCTGGTCGCGTGGGGCGACGAGCAGCAGCAGGCCGACTACGTGCCCGCGTTCACCGGCGAGCAGGTGCCCGCCGCGGCGCTCGCGCTGCTGGAGCGGACGCCGCTGTTCGATCCGTTCAAACCCGCGACCAAGGCGAAGCGCACCCCGAAGGGCTACCAGCTCGACGGCGTGAAGTCGCTCGTCCCGCGCGCGGCGGAGGCCGAGCTGTTCATTGTCTCGGCCGATCTGGAGGGTCGTGGCCCGGCGCTGTTCCTGGTCGAGTCGTCCAACTCCGGCGTGACGATCGAGTCCGAACCCGCGATGGGCCTGCGCGGCGCGGCCACCGGAAAACTGCACCTGGAGAAGGTTTCGCTGCCCGCCGGCGCACTGCTCGGCGGCGGCAAGGCGGACGTTTTCACCGAGGTCGTCCGGCTTTCCCGGCTCGGCTGGGCGGCGCTCGCGGCCGGCGTCGGCAAGGCCGTGCTGGACTACGTCGTGCCTTACGTGAACGAGCGCACCGCGTTCGGCGAGCCGATCAGCCACCGGCAGGCGGTCGCGTTCTCGGTAGCGGACATCGCGATCGAACTGGAGGGTCTGCGCCTGGTCACGCTGCGCGCGGCGGCCCGGGCCGAGCAGGGCAAGGAGTACGCACGGGAAGCGGCGCTCGCCCGGAAGCTCGCGACGGACAAGGGCATGCAGATCGGCAACGCCGGGGTGCAGCTGCTGGGCGGGCACGGGTTCGTGAAGGAGCATGCGGTGGAGCGCTGGTACCGCGACCTGCGGGCGATCGGCGTGATGGAAGGCGCCGTCCTCCTCTGATCTTTTTCTTGCTGCGAAAGGCAATCCGATGATCAACCTGGAAGCTCCGAAGAAGGCCGGTGCGCTGATCAACCAGGCGTACCAGGCCGCGGCCGAGGTGTTCCGGCCGATCTCGCGCAAGTACGACCGCGCCGAGCACACCTATCCGTCCGAATTGGACATGTTCGCCGCGCTGCTGGACGGACTGAACTCGTCCGGCGAAGGCGGCGCTGGCGCGGCCGGCGTCCGCCGGTCCGAAAAGGACGACGGCCCCAAAGGAAACCGCAACGGCGCCAACCTGAACGTGGTGCTCGGCACGATCGAAATGTGCTGGGGCGACGTCGGCCTGCTGCTGTCCATGCCGCGCCAGGGCCTCGGCAACGCCGCGATCGGCTCGGTGGCGACCGACGAGCAGCTCGAGCGTTTCAAGGGCTTGTGGGCCGCGATGGCGATCACCGAACCCGGCTGCGGCTCGGACTCGGCCGCCATCACCACGACGGCCACCAAAGACGGCGACGACTACATCCTGAACGGCGAAAAGATCTTCGTGACGTCCGGCCAGCGCGCCGACGCCGTCGTGGTCTGGGCGACGCTGGACCGCACGAAGGGCCGCGCCGCGATCAAATCGTTCGTGGTGGAGAAGGGCACGCCCGGCTTCGAGGTCGTGCGCGTGGAGCACAAACTCGGCATCCGCGCGTCCGACACCGCCGTGCTGCGCTTCGAAAACTGCCGCGTGCCTGCCGAAAACCTCCTGGGCACGCCGGAAATCGACACGGCCAAGGGTTTCGCCGGGGTCATGCAGACCTTCGACAACACCCGCCCGCTGGTGGCCGCGATGGCGATCGGCGTCGCCCGGGCGGCACTGGACGAGACTCGCCGCATCCTGACCGAAGCCGGAGTGGTCATCGATTACGACCGCCCGGCGTTGACGCAGCACGCCGCGGCCGCGACTTTCCTGCAGCTGGAAGCGGATTACGAGGCGGCGTATCTGCTGACGCTGGAGTCGGCGTGGATGGCGGACAACCGCCAGCCGAACTCCCTGCAGGCGTCGATGGCGAAAGCCAAGGCGGGGCGGACGGTGGTCGACGTGACGTTGAAGTGCGTCGAACTCGCTGGGGCGTATGGGTATACGGAGGAATCGCTGCTGGAGAAGTGGTCCCGGGACGCCAAGATCCTGGACATCTTCGAGGGTACGCAGCAGATTCAGCAGCTGATCGTGGCTCGGCGGGTGCTGGGGAAGACCTCGGCTGAGCTGAAGTAGTTGTGACGTAACGGAAAGCCGCCTGGTCGCTTGCCCTTCTCAGGGGGCGTGAGACCGGGCGGCTTTCTCGTCGATGGGGACCGGTTTCGTGATCAGGTCGTCCGGTGCCGCCGGCCGCCTTTCCCGTCATCAGCAGCCGCGCCCCTCAGTGCTCCGCCAGGGCAGCGTGACGGCCGCGGAAGGGAACCGTCCTCGTGGTCGTCGATCTCGGCCAGCATGGCGGCCGACAGCGGGATAGTCCGTTTCAGCAGCTGACCGTGGCTCGGCGGGTGCTGGGGAAGACCTCGGCTGAGCTGAAGTAGTCCGCTTCGCCGCGGGCCGGGCGGCGTTGCTCATTCCATCTGCTTCTTCCCGGTGGATTGGCCGAAGAAGTATCCGAGCACCAGCAGGAAAGCGCTGGACAGCACCTGGTTGATCTCCACGCGAGCGAACATCGCGGCCACCACGGAAAGGCACATCACCAGCAGGATCGCCCCTCCGACATAGGTCGCGACGGATTCCTTGGCGAGGAAGTTCTGCCACACCTTGGCCTTCCGCTCGTACTTGTCGATTTCCGCGGCCATCGCGGCGGCCTCGACCTCGGCGATCTTCCGGCTGGTTTCTTTCAGCTCCCCGTCGATCTCCCCGGTCTTGCTTTCGAACTCGCCGAGCAGCTGGTGGAACTTCTCCTTGGTGCCAGCGTCGTCGACCCCGGACACCGCGTTTCTGAGTTTGTGGATCTCCTGCCCGACGGTCAACCCGTTGATCAGCTCAAGGATCTCCTCGCGGCGCTCCAGGGACAGCTTCAGCGCACTGCGGTTGGCATTCACCTTGCGCAGCGCGTCCGAACGCCCTTTCGCGCTGCTTTCCGTTGCCAGCGCCTCCTTGTTCAGCGCGAGCTTCTTCCGCTGCCGGGCGATGATGACGTCGACCTTGTCCAACGACGAGTGAAGTTGCTCAACGGACTGCGCCTTGAGCGAGAAACTGTCCAACCTGGCTTCGACGAACTCCAGTTCCATCCGCCGAATCGAACGGCTGTTCCGGTTGTCATGATCCTCGAACTTAACCACACCGCGATCTTCTGGAACGCTCATAGTATTTTCCGTTTGGTTGGGTGCGCGATTCAGGAACCAAGGGCGCGTCGTCAGCGACGCGCCGGTTTTCTGCGCTGCCGTCCCACGACGGACGGCAGCGGGACGCTTGCTCCTTGGTTCACCGTCGGCCCCCCTCCACCGCTTGCAGGGTCGCGCAGGGACCGGCCCCTGTTGCGCAACGTCGTCAGCCGTCGCCGTTCCGCATCCGAATCGTGACAACGTCAGCTATTTCACGTATTGCGATAAGAGCAGCATCAGCAATACTCAACGATTGAAATCGTAGAAAAATGAAAGTATCAGCGCGGATTGAACCGTCTCAGCTGGCGGACCGCTCAGCCGTGGTGGGCATCCAACGCCGCGAGGACCGCGTCCCCGTTCGTCCTAGCCCACTCCGTCAGCGTCTGGATCGGCTCGGTCAACGTCGCCCCCAGCGGAGTCAGCTCGTACTCCACCCGCGGCGGTGCCTCGGCATAAGCCTGGCGGCGGACGAGCCCGTGCGCTTCCAGCCGACGCAGGGTCTGGGTCAGCACCTTCCGCGAGATCCCGCCGATCAGCTCGACCAGATCGCCGTGCCGGACCGGCCCCCTGCTGAGACCGGCGAGCACAACCACGGTCCACTTGTCGGCGATCAGCTCGACGGCCAAGCGCGCCGGGCAGTCGGAGAGGAAGACCCCACCAGGACCGTAATCGCTCATGGAGTCAAAGGTACCCGCAGGTACCTATCGGAATCCTAGCCTGGTTTTTGTTCCCCTCCAGAAATCAGGAGAGTCATGCGAGTCATCACCCAGCAGAAGCTCGGCGGCCCCGAAGTGCTCACGATCGCGGACGCGCCCGAGCCCCGGGCTTTGCCGACCGAGGTCCTCGTCCGCGTCAAGGCGATCGGGTTGAATCCGTTGGAGGCGCGGCTGCGCGCAGGCGAATTCCCGTTGCTCGGCCAGCCGCCGTTCGTGCTCGGCTGGGATGTCAGCGGAGTGGTCGAAGAGGCCTTGACCTGGCGGTTCCGGCCGGGCGACGAAGTGTTCGGCATGCCGCTGTTTCCCCGCGCGGCCAACGCGTACGCCGAGGTCGTGGCGGCACCTGCATTGCATCTGGTGCGCAAGCCGAAGGAGCTTTCCCACGTCGAGGCCGCCGCGTTGCCGATCGTCGGGCTGACGGCGTGGCAGGGGCTGGTCGACCTCGGCGGCATCGCGGCGGGCGACCGCGTGCTGGTCCACGGCGGTGGCGGCGGGGTCGGGCACGTCGCGATCCAGATCGCGAAAGCCCTTGGCGCGCACGTCATCGCGACTGCCAGTGAGAGCAAGCGGGAGTTCGTCGAAGGGCTCGGCACCGACGAAGTCATCGACTACACGAAGGTCGATTTCGCCGAAGCAGTCCGCGATATCGACGTTGTGCTCGACACTCTCGGCGGCGACACCGTCGAACGGTCGCTTGGGGTGCTCCGTCCCGGAGGGCATCTGGTGACGGCGGTCGCTGACGAAGACACGGAGCTGATCGCGAAGTTCGAGGCGGCGGGCATGCGCTTCAGCGGCATCGCGGTCGATCCGGATCCGGTCGGCCTGCGCAGCCTCGTCGAACTGGTGGACCAGGGCAAACTCCGGGTCCACGTGCAGGAGACGTTCCCGTTCGAGCGCATCGCCGACGCGCATCGGCTGCTCGACGGCGGTCATCTTCAGGGCAAGGTCGTCCTCACCCTCTGAGTCCTGCTGAATTCGTAGATGTCCCCTAGCCCGCCGCACTTCGGGCAGATCTTCCGGTCCCGGTCCATTCCGGAGCCCAGGCATTCCGGGCAGGTTTTCGGTCGCATCGCACACCTCACGCATCGCGGCGGTGGATTGTCGCGGGCTCTTGTACCTGTTTCCAATTGCTTACGCCAGCGCGGCTTAAACCTCAAGCACGATCCGGCCGCGCGCCTCGCCGGATTCCAGCAAACGGTGCGCCTCGGCGGCGTCCGACAGCGGCAGCCGAGTGCCGATCCGGGGACGGAGAATTCCGGTCGACAGGGCCCGGTTGAGGACGCGGGCGGCGGAGCCCAAGGCGGAGACACCGGCGTTGCTGATAGCGAAACCGCGGATGCTGGCATCACGCGTGTACAGCTCGCCGATCGGCAGCGTCGGTGTCGACAGCATTCCGGCCATCGCCACGATGCGGCCGCCACGGGACAGCAACGGCACAGCCGACACCAGGTCGTGGCGGCCTCCGTTGTCCCACAACAGGTCCACCACGGGGAGTTTGCGGTAGAGGTCGGGATCGGAATAGTCGAAAACCTCTTCGGCACCGCATTCCCGGCACCATTCCGCGTCCTCGGCGCGGGCGGTCGCGATGACGCGCAGGCCAGCGGTGGAAGCAAGTTGGACGACCGCGCTGCCGACACCGCCGCCCGCGCCGAACACCGCGATCGTCTCGCCGTAACTGGCGTCAGCGTGCTCGAAGAGGCCCAGGTACGCGGTGGCGGCGGTGTGCAGAACGGCGACGGCGTCGTCGGAAACCCCTTCTGGCAAACGGTATAGCCGGTCCTCTGGCACCGCGCAGTACTCGGCGAAGGAGCCCTGCCGTCCGTCGTGGCCGAGGCTGTTGCACCACACGCGGTCGCCGGGGGCGAAACGGTCTACTGGCGAAGAGACAACGGTGCCCACCAAGTCCCGGCCGATGACGAACGGAAACGAAACATCAGTGGGATAAGCGCCGGAACGGATGAAGGTGTCGACGTGGTTCACCGCCACCGCGGAGACTTTCACCAGCACCTCGCGCGGGCCCGGCTCAGGATCCGGAAGCGGGCCGACCTTGATCTCGGAACTGTCGCCGAGAGACGTCACGTATGCAGCGATCACCGGCCCACGGTACCGCCGGTTTTTTACCGGCCTCGCGCGGATATCGGATTGATCTCCGCCCCGCGAAAACGCGCGGAAATGCCCTGATCTGCCCGGCATGACCGCTCCGGTGGCGCCGGCCGACCTGAAACAGGCCCGCATCTTCCTGTGGATCCAAGTCGCGCTGAGCGCGATCGGACCGCTGCTGCTGGCCGGGATGGCCGGCGTTTCGCTGCTCGAACTGATCAGCCTCACGCAGCTCTACATCGTGATCACCTACACGACCGCCATCGCGCTCGCGGTGTGCGCGGTCGTGTTGCCGAAGCGCCAGCAGTGGGCCTACGTGACCGCCGCGGTCATCGAAAGCCTCTTGGTGCTCAACAGCCTGATCACACTGCTCAGCCAGGGGCTGCCCGGCCTGCTGCCGCTGATTTTCGCCGGGCTCGCGCTGCGCGCGCTGCTCACCCGCGACGTGCGGACGTGGTTCTTCCCTCAGCAACCCGGCCAGAACCCGGTCAGCTGACCCGTTCGTCCAGGAACTCGTCGAGGTACCGCCAGGTCGTGCCCCGGGCGCGGCGGCCGGTCAGCACGCCGAGGTGCCCGCCGGGCGCGGTGCGGAACCGGACTTCCGGCGCGTTTTCCAGCAGCTGCACCACGCGTTCCACCGACGCCCTCGGCGCGATGGTGTCGGTTTCGCCCGCCACCACCAGCATCGGCGTGTTCACGTCGGACAGGCTGATCTTGCGCCCGTTCAGGTCGACGGTGCCCTCGGCGAGGTCGTTCGTGCGGAACAGCCGGTGGTACAGCTGGCCGAACGTCCGCCCGGGGTAGGCGTACATGTTGCTCATGAAGTGGTCCACCGCCTCGATCTGCGCGAGATAGTCGCGGTCGTCGAGGTTTTTCAGGATCGCCAGAGGTTTCGTGATTTCCTTGGAGATCCCGGTGGCCCGGAACACCCGGGTGACCAAATAGGACGGTGCGCCGCCGAACACCCGGTACACCGGGGTGAGCAGATGCCCGCCGGTGAGGTCCACGAGCGGGCGGAACGGCGCGACGATCGGGATCGCGGTGAAATCGACCGGCGAGCCGACCGCGGTGATCGATTCGATCGGCAGGCCCGGCTGGTCCGCGCTGACGAGCATGGAGAAGATGCCGCCGAGCGACCACGACACCAGGTGCACGCCCTGTCCGCCGGCGTCCTCGCTGACCTTCCGGATCGCCCTCGGCAGCACCTCGTCGATCCAGTGCTCGATGCCGAGGCGGCGGTCGGAGAACGCGACCATGCCGTAGTCCACGAGGTAGGTCGGCCGCCCGCCTTCCACCAGGTGCTCGATGAGGCTGCAGCCGCGGCGCAGGTCGAAGCACAGCGCGGGCGCGGCCAGCGGCGGCACCAGCAGCACCGGCGGACCCGAGGCTTCGCCGGCGCCGTGCGTCATCCGGTACACCGACCGGTTGGGTCCCTGGTCGATCAGCACCCTCGGCATCGGCCGCAGATCGGCGACCCCACCCTGGAACACCTTGCCCACGACGTTGGCCGCCGCTGCGGCCAACCGGGCCGGTGGGGAAACCATTCAGCGCCTCCTGGAACTCGTTGTCTGCGGGGCATCTTGCACTGCGCGCGGGCGCGGCATCAACACGCCACTCCCGCAAGCACCTGGCAAGCGCCCCTCCACCTCAGACGCTCCCACCAGGCGGGACGGCCGACGGCGCGCTCCGGGCCGCCCGTCCCTCGTACTCGGCGCGCTCGGGCGAATGCGCGGCGGACGCCAGCAGCTGGTCGCCGCCGAGCGCGCGCACCAGCCATTCGCCGAACGCGCGCGGGAACAGCCGGGTGATCCGGCCGGTCAGATCGAGCGATTTCGGCACGAAAACGTCGAACTTCGGGCGTTCCAACGCGTCGACGATCGCCGCCGCGACATCCTCCGGACCGACGGACTTGATGAACCGCGCTTCGCCCAGCCCAGACGCGAGTTCGGTGCGCACCACCGCGGGCATCACGCACGACACCTCGACGCCGGTGCCGCGCAGCTCCAGCCGCACCGCCTCGGACAGCCCGACCACCGCGTGTTTCGTGGCGCAGTACGTGGCCGCACCGGCGAATCCGGACTTTCCGGCCATCGACGCCACATTCACGATGTGCCCGCGGCCGCGCGGCTTCATCCGTTTGACGGCCTCGCGAGTGCCGTGCACGACCGCGTGCACGTTGATCTCCAACATCCGGCGCGTGGCCGCGTCGTCCTCTTCGTCCAGCGGCGAAAGCGGCATGATGCCGGCGTTGTTGATCAGCACGTCGATCGGCCCGACGGTGCGTTCGACGTCGTCCAGGAACGCGGTGAAGGCGGCCGTGTCGGTGACGTCCAGCGGCGACGCGACCACGTCCGGACCCAGCTCGCCAACGGTTTTCTCGGCACGGATCCGGTCGAGGTCGCCGAGCACGAGCTGGGCGCCCCGCCGGTGCAGCGCGGCGGCGGTGGCCGCCCCGATGCCCTGCGCGCCGCCCGTGACAACGACGACCTTCCCGGAGAGCGACTGCCTGGCCATGGCGGACTCCTCGGCTCTATTGACACTTAGCCAATATGGTCCTCCTGGTCAGGCCGCGCCGCTATCCCCCAACCCGTTGTTCCAGGACCTGGCCGAGCCAGCCGTCGACGGTGAACTGCTCGGTCGGCTTGAAGCCCTGGCTCTCGTAGTAACGCGGCAGATCGCCGTCGCCGCCCGCCCAGCAGTCGACGCGCACGAGGTCGACCCCGCGTCGTTTCGCCTCGGCCATCGCGTGCTCCAGCAGCCGGGAGCCGACCCGGTGCCCGGTGAACCGGCGGGAAGTGATCAACAGCCGGACGTACAGCTCAGGCTCGTCGACCTTCGGGGCGTACGGCATCGCCTGCCCGAGGATCAGCGCGCCCGCGGGTTTCCCGTCGATCTCCGCCATCCGGAATTCCGGATCGGCCGCGTACTCGCGCACCCGCTCGACCCGCTTCGGGATCTTGCTCCACGGCTCGGTGCCCCATTGGCCCGCGCTTCCCCGCGCGACCAGCCATTCGACGGCCTCGTCGAAAAACCCCAGCAGTACGTCTGCGTCTCCGGCAGCCCCAGGCCGGATGGTGAACTCCATGGCTCCACCATAGGGATCTTGAAGCAGCGCCGCCGGGACTCCGCCCGGACGTCCCGGCGGCGCCGGGTCTCAGGCGCCGACCCCGAGGTGGCGCGCGATGAGCATCCGCTGGACCTCGCTGGTGCCCTCGCCGATTTCCAGGATTTTCGCGTCGCGGTAGAAACGGCTGACCGGGAATTCGTTCATGAAGCCGTATCCGCCGAAGATCTGCGTCGCGTCCCTGGCGTTGTCCATCGCCGCGTTCGACGCCACCAGTTTCGCGATCGACGCTTCCTTCTTGAACGGTTCGCCGCGCAGCATCTTCGACGCCGCTTGGTAATACGCGAGACGCGCGGTGTGCGCGCGTACTTCCATGTCCGCGATTTTGAACTGGATCGCCTGGTACTCGCCGATCCGGTGGCCGAACGCGACGCGGTCCTTCGCATACTTCAGGCATTCGTCGACGCAGCCCTGCGCGAGGCCGACGCTCAGCGCGGCGATCGCCACCCGGCCCTCGTCCAGAATGGACAGGAACTGCGCGTAGCCGCGGCCCCGCTTGCCCACCAGGTTCTCCGCGGGCACCCGGACGTCCGAAAAGGACAGTTCGTGGGTGTCCGAGCAGTTCCAGCCGACCTTCGAGTACTTCGGCGCCACCGCGAAGCCCGGCGTGCCGGACGGGACGATGATCGCCGAGATCTCCTTGCGGCCGTTCTCCATCACGTCGGTGACCGCGGTGACGGTGACCAATTTCGTGATGTCGGTGCCGGAGTTGGTGATGAACGCCTTGCTGCCGTTGATGACCCACTCGTCGCCGTCGAGACGGGCGCGCGTGCGGGTGGCTCCCGCGTCGGAGCCGCCGCCGGGTTCGGTGAGGCCGAATCCGCCGAGCGCCTCGGCCGTGGTCAGCATCGGCAGCCAGGTTTCCTTCTGCTCCTGGGTGCCGAAGCGGTAGATGGGCATCGCGCCGAGCGAAACCCCCGCCTCCAGCGTGATCGCGACCGAGGAGTCGACCCGCGCCAGCTCCTCCAGCGCGAGGCACAGCGCGAAGTAATCCCCGCCCATGCCGCCGAATTCCTCCGGGAACGGCAGGCCGAACAGTCCCATCTCGCCCATTTTGGCGACCAGCTCGTACGGGAATTCTTCCTTCTCGTACAGCGGGCCGATCACCGGCGCGACCTCCGCCTGCGCGAAGTCCTCGACCGTCTTGCGAAGCGCTTCGTATTCCTCGTCCAGCCGGAAGTCGATCACTGCTTCTCCTCTGCTGCGCTCACCACGGCCAGCGTCTCGTCGAGGGCGACCTGCTGGCCGACCCGCACCGAAAGCTCAGTCACCACACCGTCGATCGGCGCGGTCACGGTGTGCTCCATCTTCATCGCCTCGACGACCAGCAGCGGCGTCCCCGCGCTCACCACGTCGCCTTCGGCGGCCTTCACCACCAGCACCGTTCCCGGCATCGGGCTCTTCACCGGACCAGCGCCCGCCGCCTCGCCGCGCGAGGACAGCGTCACTTCCTGGTCGGCGAACGCGAACGACCGGCCTTCGCGGGCCAGCCACACTGTCCGTTGTGGACCTTCGGCGCAGCGGTACCGCTCCACGCCGGTCGCCCGGCGGACTTCAAGCAGATCGCCTTCGCGGCGCGCGGAAACACGCACCGGCTCGGCGTCGTCCACGCGCACCGAAGCGTCCGACGGTGTGCCCTCGATGCGCACCACCGCCTGGTTTTCCCCAGTGCGCAAGCGGAAGGTGACCCCGCCGGGACCGCTGAGCCGCCATCCGCTCGGGACGTCCCACGGGTCCACGATCGCGCCGGTCGGCTGCAGCGAGAGCAGCCGATCCATTGCCGCGGCGACGAAAAACTCCGGCGGGACGTCCGAGGAGACCAGTTCGGACAGTCGCCGGTCCACCAGTTCGGTGTCCAGCTTTCCGGCGCGGACGTCCTCGTCGGCGAGCAGACCGCGCAGGAACGCGATGTTCGTGCCAAGACCGAGCAACGCGGTGTCGGCGAGCGCGCGGTCCAGTTTCTGCAGCGCCGAGGCCCGGTCCGGCCCGTGCGCGATGATCTTCGCCAGCATCGGGTCGTAGTTCGACCCGACCACCGCGCCGACCGACATCCACGAGTCCACCCGCACACCGGCACCGGAGGGCTCGTGCACGGCCAGCACCGTGCCACCGGTCGGGATGAACCCACGCGCCGGATCCTCGGCGTAGACGCGGGCTTCGACCGCGTGCCCGTCGAGGCGCACGTCGTCCTGCGTCAGGCCGAGTGGCTCCCCTGCCGCCACCCGCACCTGCCAGGACACCAGGTCGAGACCGGTCACCATTTCCGTGACCGGGTGCTCGACCTGCAACCGGGTGTTCATCTCCATGAAGAAGAACTCGTCCGGGTTGTGCGCGGACATGATGAACTCGACAGTGCCCGCGCCGACGTAACCCACCGACCGCGCGGCTTCCGCTGCCGCCGCGCCCATTTTCGCCCGCGTGGCCTCGTCGAGCAGCACCGACGGCGCTTCCTCGATGATCTTCTGGTGCCGCCGCTGCAGGCTGCACTCGCGTTCGCCGAGGTGCAGCACGGTGCCGTGAGTGTCGGCCAGCACCTGGATTTCGATGTGCCGCGGCGTGGTGACGAACCGCTCCATGAGCAGCGTGTCGTCGCCGAACGAACTCTTCGCCTCCCGGCGCGCGGACTCGATCGCAGCGTCCAGTTCGGACTCTTCGTGCACCAGGCGCATGCCCTTGCCGCCACCGCCGGCGGACGGCTTCAGCAGCAGCGGATAACCGACTTTCGCGGCTGCTTCGGCGAACCCGCCCTCCGGAATGTCCACATCGGACGAACCAGGAACCACCGGCACCCCGGCCGCGGACACCGTGGCCTTCGCCCGGATCTTGTCGCCCATCTTGTCGATCGCTTCCGGCGGCGGGCCGATGAACACCAGCCCGGCCTCCGCGCAAGCCCGCGCGAACGCGGTGTTCTCGGCGAGGAAGCCGTACCCCGGGTGCACCGCCTGCGCACCGGTTTCCTTTGCCGCAGCGACAATCGCCGGAATCGACAGGTAGCTCTTCGCCGCTTCGGCCGGGCCGAGGCGCACCGCGGTGTCGGCCTCGCGCACGTGCCGGGCGTCGGCGTCCGCGTCGCTGTACACCGCGACCGAACGGATCCCGAGCGCACGCAGCGACCGGATTACGCGAACCGCGATCTCCCCGCGGTTGGCGACCAAAACAGTCTCGAACACGCTCATCACATCCGGAAGACGCCGTAGTTGACCTCGGGCAAGGGCGCGTTGGCCGCGGCCGACAGCGCGAGACCGAGCACCGTGCGGGTGTCCGCCGGGTCGATCACGCCGTCGTCCCACAGCCGCGCGGTGGAGTAGTACGGGCTGCCCTGTTCCTCGTACTGCTCGCGGATCGGGTCCTTGAAGGTCTCTTCGTCCTCAGTGGACCATTCGCCGCCGCGGCCCTCGATGGCGTCGCGGCGCACTGTCGACAGCACCGACGCCGCCTGCTCGCCGCCCATCACGGAAATCCGCGCGTTCGGCCACATCCACAGGAACCGCGGCGAATACGCCCGGCCGCACATGGAGTAGTTGCCCGCACCGAACGAGCCGCCGATGATCACAGTGAACTTCGGCACCCGCGCACAAGCCACCGCGGTGACCATTTTCGCGCCGTGCTTGGCGATTCCGCCCGCCTCGTACGCGCGGCCGACCATGAAGCCGGTGATGTTCTGCAGGAACACCAACGGGATCGAACGCCGGTCGCACAGTTCGATGAAGTGCGCGCCCTTCATCGCGGACTCGGCGAACAGCACGCCGTTGTTCGCGATGATGCCGACCGGGTGGCCGTGGATGCGCGCGAAGCCGGTGACGAGCGTCGAGCCGTATTCCTTTTTGAACTCCGCGAACCGGCTGCCGTCGACGACGCGGGCGATGACTTCGCGCACGTCGTACGGGGTGCGCGAATCCGTCGGCACCACGCCGTACAGTTCGCGTTCGTCCACCGCGGGCGGCTCGATCGCCTTGACGTCCCACGGCCGCGGCGTGCGCGGGCCGAGGGTGGAGACGATGTCGCGGACAATGCGCAGCGCGTGCGCGTCGTCGTCCGCGAGATGGTCGGTGACGCCGGACTGGCGAGCGTGCACGTCGCCGCCGCCCAGTTCCTCAGCCGTGACGACCTCGCCGGTCGCGGCCTTCACCAGCGGCGGGCCGCCGAGGAAAATCGTGCCCTGATTGCGCACGATGACCGCTTCGTCGCTCATCGCCGGGACGTACGCGCCGCCCGCGGTGCACGAACCGAGCACGGCGGCGATCTGCGGAATGCCGCGCGCGGACATGGTGGCCTGGTTGTAGAAGATCCGGCCGAAGTGCTCGCGGTCCGGGAAGACCTCGTCCTGACGCGGCAGGAACGCGCCGCCCGAGTCGACCAGGTAGATGCACGGCAGATTGTTGTGCAGCGCGACTTCCTGCGCCCGGAGGTGCTTCTTCACCGTCATCGGGTAGTACGTGCCGCCCTTGACCGTGGCGTCGTTGGCCACGATCACGCATTCGCGGCCGGACACCCGCCCGATCCCGGTGATGATGCCCGCCGACGGGGCCTCGTCGTCGTACAGCCCGGTCGCGGCGAGCGGGGAAAGCTCGAGGAACGGGGATCCCGGGTCCAGCAGCGCGTCCACCCGGTCGCGCGGCAGCAGTTTGCCGCGTTCCACATGGCGGGCGCGCGACTTCTCCGGCCCGCCGAGCCGGGCGGCGGCGAGCCGCTTGTGCAGATCCTCGACCAGTTCTCCGTGCGAAGTGACGCTGCGGGTGAAGGTGTCGCTGTTCGGATCCGCGGAACTGCGCAGTACCGGCGTGTCCATGACTCTCCGTCGAGACGTTAGCGGTCGTTAACTCCGCCGGAGATGTTAGTGCTCGTTAACCGCCGTGTCCAGCCCAGCACAAGGCACCCGGCCACGCGGCCGGGTGAAATGGGGAACAGTTCAGCCCGCGACGGCGTCGGAGATCCAGCCGGCCACCGGCAGATCCCGTTCGAGGCATTCGACCGACAGCCGGATCGTCCAGCGCAGCGCCTGCAGCAGCAGGCTGTCGACCTCGTTCGGAGCGGCGCTCGCCAACGCGATCTCGACCTGTTCGCGTGCGGCGGCGGTGTTGCCGTGCACCTCGGCGAGCAGCGTGCGGACGGCGGTGCGGACCGGCGGATCGGCCTGGTCGATCGAAACCTCTTCGCCCGCCTCGTCGAAAACCTGCACCTTGACCGGGGCGGTGCCGCCGTCACCGAGCGTCGACACCATCGCGCTGCACTCGCCGAAGAGCAGCAGCATCAGCTCTTTGGTCTCCTCGTCGCGTTCGCGCGGCTCCTCGGACGAGGGCGTGACCTCTTCCAGCGCCTCCGTGTCCTCGCCAAGACTGATGGCGACGAGCGCGCGCTGTGCCTTCTCGACGAGCCGCTGCTCGCCTTCGCTCCGGTCCGCGGTCACGTGCCTATCAAACACCAGACCGGCGGTCGGCGGGATACCCCGGATCGCGGCCTCAGCCCGCGGCGGAAAGGGCGCCCAGCGCGAGCCGGCAGAGCAGTTCGGCGAGCGCGGCGTCACCGAGATGGCGGTTGTAGGGCGTCGAGTTGATCAAGCCGAACACGGCGTGTGCCGCCGACCGCGCCTGACGTTCGCCGAGTCCGGGCACAGCTTCGCGAATCGCCCGCACCCACACCTCGACGTACTGCCGCTGGAGCGCACGCACCTGCTTGCGGTCACCGTCGGTGAGATTCGCGAGATTGCGCTCCTGCACGGTGATGAGCGACGGATGTTCGAGCGCGAAGTCGACGTGGAACCGCACGAGCGCGGCCAGCAGTTCGTCCGGGGTGCCGCCCGCTTCGGCGCGCGCGGTGCCGCCTTCGAGCAGGTAGTGGCTGATCGAGTTCAGCATTTCCCCG
Organism: Amycolatopsis sp. NPDC054798; assembly: GCF_053611505.1. NCBI lineage: Bacteria > Bacillati > Actinomycetota > Actinomycetes > Pseudonocardiales > Pseudonocardiaceae > Amycolatopsis > Amycolatopsis sp. NPDC054798. The sequence goes on from NZ_JBSHAM010000021.1 coordinate 81,572, forward strand.
AGAATGGCGTCCTTGCTGCGGAAGTGCCGGTACAGCGCGGGACCGGAGATGCCGACGGCCGCGCCGATGTCGTCGATGCCGACGCCGTGGAAACCGTGGTGGGCGAACAGCTCGGCGGCGGCGGAGAGGATCTGTTCCCGTCTGTTCGGCTTCGCGCCGTTCACCAGTGGGAGGGAATTCGCCGACATCCGCACATAGTAGGTCCCGCGGTTAGCGAACGCTAACTTCCGGTCCTACTTCCTGCTTGAGCCAAGTGGACGCACCCGGATTTCAGGGGTGTCTCGTGGGGATTGCACCTGGTAAAGCTTTACCGCGTCAAGCTGTCACGACAGGAGTGACCTATGGCTGCAAACACCCGTCAACCATCACGACGCGTCCTTCGGATGTGCGCGGCCCTGGGGGTCGCTCTCGCTGCCTCGCTCGGCTTCGCCAACACCGCGAGCGCTGCGTCGCAAAACTACGTCGCGCTCGGCGACTCCTACTCCTCCGGAGTGGGCGCCGGGAGCTACGGCGATTCCGGCGGCTGCAAACGCAGTGCCAACGCCTACGGCCAGCTGTGGGCCAACGCCCACTCCGGCACCAATTTCACCTTCCTCGCCTGCTCGGGCGCGAAGACCGGCGACGTGCTGAACCAGATCAGCTCGATGCCGTCCAACGCCACCCTGATCACGCTCACCGTCGGCGGCAACGACGCCGGGTTCACCGACGTGATCAAGACGTGCACGCTGGGCAGCGACCAGACCTGCGTGGACCGGGTCAACACCGCCAAGACCTACGTCCAGAACACCCTGCCCGGACTGCTGGACAAGGTGTACTCGGCGGCCAAGAGCAAGGCGCCCAGCGCTCAACTGGTCGTGCTGTCTTACCCGCGCTTCTACACCGTGCCCGGGTCGTGCAGCGTCGGGCTGAGCGACACGAAGCGGTCGGCGATCAACTCCGGGGCGGACACCCTGGCGTCGGTGCTGTCGTCGCGGGTTTCCGCGGCAGGCGGGAAGTTCGTGGACGTCCGGTCGGCGTTCGTCGGGCACAACATCTGCTCGTCGGCTAGCGACTATCTGCACAGCCTGACCTGGCCGGTGGACGAGTCGTACCACCCGACTGCCGCTGGGCAGCGGGGCGGTTACTACTCACCGCTGACCTCGGCGATCGGCTGACGTCCGGCAGGATTCGGGAAGGCCGCCTTGAGTTCGCTCAAGGCGGCCTTCCTGGCGTTCAGCCCAGCAAAGTCTTGACCAAAGCGGCGATCTGCTCGGTCTCGATGAGGAACGAGTCGTGGCCGTACGGCGACGACAGCACAGTCGCCTCGCCGCCGACCGCCGTCGCGATCTCGCGCGACTGATACGGCGGATAGAGCCGGTCGCTGTCCACCGCGGCGACCACCGTGCGCGCGGTGACCCGGCTCAAGGCCGCGGCTACCCCGCCGCGGTCGCGGCCGACGTCGTGGGTGTTCATGGATTCGGTGAGCACCACGTAGGAACCCGCGTCGAAACGGTGGACGAGTTTGTCCGCGTGATGGTCCAGATAGGACTCAACCGCGAAGCGACCGCCAGCCAGCGGATCTTCGCCCTCCTGCGGGCGGTTCCCGAAACGCGTTTCCAGTTCGGGTTCGCAGCGGTAGGTGATGTGCGCGATTCGCCGCGCCACGCCCAGTCCGCGGTGGGGTCCTTCGGCCGCGGTGTAGTAGTCGCCGCCGTGCCAGGCCAGGTCGCTTCGGATCGCGTGCAGTTGAGGGGCGGCCCAAGCGATCTGCTCGGCCGACGCGCGGGCGGTCGAGGCGAGGACGAGCGCCGAGGCGACCCGTTCGGGTTGAGTTACCGCCCATTCGAGGGCTCGCATTCCGCCCATCGATCCGCCCGCGACGGCTGCCCAGCGTTCGATGCCGAGTGCGTCCGCGAGTGCCGCTTCGGCGTTGACCTGGTCTCGGACGGTCAAGTTCGGGAATCGGCTGCCCCATGCCTGGCCGTCCGGTGCGAGCGAGGACGGGCCGGTCGACCCCTGACAACCGCCGAGCACGTTAGGGGCGACGACGAACAGTTCGCCGGTGTCGAAGGCCTTGCCGGGGCCGATCAGTCCGTCCCACCATCCGGGACTGGGATGGCCGGGACCGGCGGGACCGGCGGCGTGGCTGTCGCCGGTGAGGGCGTGCTCGACGAGGACGGCGTTGGACGCGTCGGAGTTGAGCGTTCCCCACGTTTCGTAGGCGAGGGTGTAGCTGGGCAGGGTCGCCCCGGCCTCCAGCGCGAGTGCGCCGGGGCCGGTGAACCATTGCCGGCTGCCGGGTGGGTCCCCCGCCCGCCACGCGCCGGTGACGGGCGGGAGACTCGCGCCGGGATCGGTCACAGCGCCGCCTTGGCGGCCCGGAAGCCCGCCTCGAGGTCGGCCTTCAGGTCCTCGATTCCTTCCAAGCCGACGGCGAGCCGCACGAGACCCGGCGTGACGCCTGCGGCGACCTGCTCTTCGGGGCCGAGCTGGCTGTGTGTGGTCGACGCCGGGTGCACGATCAGGCTTCGCACGTCGCCGAGGTTCACCAGCTGGCTGTGCAGCTCGGTGCCGTCGACGAACTTCCGGCCCGCCTCGACGCCGCCGCGCAGCTCGAACGACAGCACCGCGCCAACGCCGCGCGGCAGGTACTTCTGCGCAGCCGCGTGATACGGGCTCGACGGCAGACCGGCGTAGTACACCTTCTCGACCTCGTCGCGCTCTTCGAGCCATTCCGCGAGGGACTGCGCGTTGGCGGAGTGCCGCTCCACGCGCAGCGACAGCGTCTCGATGCCCTGCAGGATGAGGAAACTGTTCAGCGGGGCGATCGCCGCGCCGGTGTCGCGCAGGATCTGCACGCGCGCCTTGGCCGCGAACGCACCCGGGCCGAGCGCCTCCCAGTACTTGAGACCGTGGTAGCTCGGGTCGGGTTCGTTGAAGCCCGGGAAACGGCCCGGGTCCTTGCCGAAGTCGAACGTGCCGCCGTCGACCAGCACACCCGCGACCGTCGTGCCGTGGCCGCCGAGGTACTTCGTCGCCGAGTGCACGACGATGTCCGCGCCGTGCTCGATCGGGCGAACCAGGTACGGCGTCGGCACGGTGTTGTCCACGACCAGCGGGACGCCTGACTCGTGCGCCACGTCGGCGACCTTGCGGATGTCGAGGACGGCGCTGCTCGGGTTGGCCAGCGTCTCGGCGAAGAACAGCTTGGTGTTCGGCCGGATCGCGGCCCGCCACTGCTCCGCGTCGTCCTGGTCGTCGATGAAGGTGACCTCGATGCCGAGCTTCGGCAGCGTGTAGTGGAACAGGTTGTAGGTGCCGCCGTAGAGCGACGGGCTCGTGACGAAGTGGTCGCCCGCGCTGGCCAGGGTCAGGATCGCCGCGGTGACCGCCGCCGAACCGGAGGCGAAGGCGAGACCGGCGACGCCGCCTTCGAGGGTGGCGACGCGCTGCTCCAGAACGTCCTGGGTCGGGTTGTTGATCCGGGTGTAGATGTGGCCGGGCTCGGCGAGGCTGAACAGATCGGCCCCGTGCTGAGTGTCGCGGAAGACGTACGAGGTGGTCTGGTAGATCGGCGTGGCGCGGGCGCCGGTGGCCGGGTCGGGCGCCGCCCCCGCGTGGATCTGCTTGGTCTCGAAGGACCAGCTCGTGCTGTCTTCCGGCATGTGCTCGCTCCTAGCGGTCGGGATCGGGTCGGCTGGGCGCCGACGCTAACCAGGCCGGACGAAACGCCCAACCGCTCTCACGGGATGAGAGCCCTACGCACCCGGACGTAGGAACAAGTGCCGAGCGCTGACGGACGACGCGACCCTGCTTCGCGGCGCACGCTCAGGCGCATGGACTGGAGAATGCGGCCGTCGACCCGGAAGTGGTTCCTGTTCAGCCACGTCGTCACGTCGGTCGGCTGGATTGGAGCCGAACTCGCGGTGCTGGTGTGCAGCGTTCTCGCGGTGGCCGGCTTCGATCCGGTGACCACGCGCAGCGCGAACGTCATCGCCGGGGTGCTCGCCGGCGCGATCTATTTCCCGGCCAGCCTGCTCGCGCTGGCGACCGGGGTCGTGCTCGGTCTCGGCACGAAGTGGAAGCTGGTGCGCTACCACTGGGTGCTGTGGAAGCTGCTGGCGACGCTCGCTCTGTTCACCGGAGGAAACTTGCTGGTGGTCCCGTCTTTCGTCGCGCACGGCGAGCAGGCGGCGCGGGGCGAGATCGTCGGCGCGAACGCGGTGTCGGGCACGGGTGCGATGAGCGTCGGGCTGACCCTGCTTTTGCTGGCGACGCTGGTGTCGTACTTCAAGCCGTGGCCGAAGGTCGGACGCGCTAACTAGTGCCGCGGGTGGCGAAACCGGTGCAGTCTTCTACCGTTCCAGCAAGAACGTCAGAAGCGCTGGAGGTAGCTGTGGTTTCGGTGCGCAGCGTCGTGGACCGGGTCGGTCCGACGCTGCTCCACGCGCTTCTCGTGCCAGAAGACTGCCCGGCGGTCGGCGACGTGGTGATCGCCGAGCCGGGTGCGGAGTCCACCATCGCGGCGGGTGACTTGGTGCTGGGCGTCGCCACGATCGAGTCGGCCGAGGCCGCGGCACTCGTCCGGGTGAGCGCCGGGCAGGGTGCGGCAGCGGTGCTGCTGAAACCGCCGTTGGCCGCGAAACAGTCAGTGCGGCGCGCGGCGAAGACAGCGGGGATCGCGCTGATCCAGGTGCACGCGGCGACGTCGTGGGCGCAGCTGGTCTGGCTGTTGCGCACGGTTTTGGACGCTCTCGCCGACGAATCCGAAGCACTCGAGGAAGGCGGCGACCCCGGTTCCGGCGACCTTTTCCGGCTCGCCGACGCCGTGGCAGCGGTAGTCGACGCGTCGGTGACGATCGAGGACACCAACTCGCGCGTCCTCGCCTACTCCGCCCGCCAGGACCTCACCGACCCCGCACGCGTCGCGACGATCATGGGCCGCCGCATCCCGGACGACGTGCTGGCCCGGTTCCGCTCGCGCGGCGTCTTCCGCGAGCTTTCCCGCGGGCGGCAGACGATCTTCGTCCCGGCGCAGCGCGACGGCACCCTGCCGCGGCTGATCGTGCCGATCCGGATGGGCGGCGAACTGCTGGGTTCGATGTGGGCCGTGGTCCCGGGTCCGGTTTCCGACGAGCGCGCGGCGGCTTTCGCGGACGCCGCCCCGGTGGTCGCGCTGCACCTGCTGCGGCGGCGCGCCCACACGGACGCGCAGCGCCGGGCTTCCGCCGAACTGTTGCGCGCGGTCTTGGAAGGTCAGGTCCCGCCGCGCCGGGTGGTCGCCGAACTGGACCTGTCCGACGAACCGCACCGAGTCGTCGTCGTGGACGTCAGCGGCGGCGACAGCCGGGACGCCGAGGGGCTGTTGCTGGCTTTGCTGGAACGGATTTCGCAGGGTTTCGGACGCCGTCCGGTCGCGGCTGAGCTGGGCGGGTTGCTGTACGTCGTGGTGCCGGATCGTCCCGGCGAGGGCGGCTGGCCGGAACTGCGGGACGCGCTGCTCGCCCAGCCCGCTTCACGCCGAGGCGGGCTTCCGCGCGCGGCGGCCGGTGCGCCAGGTGATCCGACCGCGCTGGCCGCGTCGCGCGCCCAAGCGGACGAAGCGCTGGGTTTGCTGCGGGCGGGACTGGTCGAGGGTCGCGTCGTGGCGTACGACGAAGCGTGGACCGCGCTGGTCCTGCACCGCGCCGCCGCCGGAGCAGCGGCGGCGCAGGTGTCCGAACTCGGCCCGCTCGGCGTGCTGCGCGCACACGACGAGGCGAGCAACGCCGGGTACGTCGACACTCTCTACGAATGGCTCCGCCACCCCGGCGACCCCCGCGCCGCCGCCGAACGACTGCGGATCCACCCGAACACGTTGCGGTACCGGATGAAACGGCTGCTGGAACTGGTTCCGCTGAATCTTGACGACCCAGATGTCCGGCTGGCTCTGCTCACCCAGTTGATCGCACTCCGCTGGAGCTGACCTCGTAGCTGAGGTCGTTGGCCCGCAACGAATCCGGGACCATCCGGAGGTTTTTCTCAGCAGCCGGGGCCAGCCCTCACGGACCTCGCGACCCCGCGAACCGCAGCCAACGCACCTAACCCACAGCGCAGCCACACCCGGCCCTGCACCCCGATACGAAGCCTTCTCTGCGGTTCGAGGGGCTTGTCAAGGCATCTTTCCCGCCTTGACAAGCCCCTCGAACCGTCAGCACAATCGGCTTCGGGGTGCCCACCCACCAACGAGGCGCAATGTCGCCGCCAGGCGACGAGCAGCGAAACCGTTTCACGCGACCAGCAGCGTTTTCCCGATCGTGCCGCGCGATTCGATCGCCGCGTGCGCGTCGGCCGCGCGCTCCAGCGGGAACCGCTGCCCGATCACCGGCGTGAGCTGTCCGGCCGCGGCAGCCGCCAGAGCCGACTCGGTGTAGCCGCGCATCGCCGCCGCGTCGCCGATCGACCGGACCAGTTTGACGCCCCGCGCGGCAGCGTCCTCTTCGGACACTTCCGTCCACGAACCGCTTGCCAGACCGTAGATCGCCATCCGGCCGCCGGGCCGCACCAGGGTGAACGCCGCGGTGCCGACCGCGCCTCCCACGCCGTCGAACACCACGTCCACCTCGCCGGCTTCCGCGGTCCACTGCGGATCGGTGTAGTCGACCGCCAGGTCCGCACCCAATTCCCGGGCGCGGGCAAGCTTTTCCGGTCCGCCCGCGGCTGCCACGACCTCCGCGCCCGCGGCCTTCGCCAGCTGCACCAAGAGGCTCCCGACCCCGCCAGCGGCCGCCTCGACGAGCACCCGTTCCCCCGGTGCCACCTCGGTCGCGTGCACCAGCCCGGTGGCCGTACGGCCGTCGGCCAGCAACGCGACGGCCGCGTCGAGGCTCAGCGCGTGCGGCACCGGGAACACCAGCCCCGCGTCCACGACCACCCGCTGGGCGTAACCGCCGCTGCCGCCGGTCGACGTCACCACGCGTTTCCCGACCAGCGCCGGGTCCACGCCCTCCCCGGCACGGCTGATCACCCCGCCGACGCCGTTCCCTGGCACCATCGGCAGCGAACCGGCGAACGGCCCGGTCCCGCTCGCCCGGAACTGTGTTTCCACGAAGGTGACGTTGGCGAACGCCACCTCGATCAGCACCTGCCCCGGTCCGGGGGCCGGATCGGGGGCGTCCCCCGCCTCCAGCACCGCCGGCCCGCCGAACTCCCGCAGCCACACCGCTCGCATCTAAGCCCTTCCTCGAGTCTCCGCCGGTGGCCAGCCAACTACCTCAAGTGCGGTCGAGGTCAAGAGCGTTGTCCTCCCAGCACTACCGACCGGGCTCAAGACTGTGGCGGCGGAATGATGACACCGCCGTCCGGGTAGATCACCGTGAGTGGCAACACCTTCGACAGAACCGCCGCCAGGAGGCAGGACAGTGCGCATCGCCGTTCCCCGTGAGATCAAGAAGCACGAGTACCGGGTCGCGTTGACCCCGGCCGGCGTGCACGAGCTGGTCGGTCGCGGGCACGACGTCTTCGTCGAGACGGGTGCCGGGATCGGGTCGTCCATCACGGACGAGGAGTACGTCGCCGCGGGCGCCAAGGTGCTCGCCACCGCGGACGAGACGTGGTCCGAGGGCGAGCTGGTGCTGAAGGTGAAGGAGCCGATCGCCGAGGAGTATCCGCGCCTGCGCAAGGATCTGGTGCTGTTCACCTACCTGCACATCGCCGCGGACCGGCCGCTGACCGACGCGCTGCTGGCCGCCGGCACCACCGCGATCGCTTACGAAACCGTGCAGAAGCCGAACGGCGCGCTGCCGCTGCTGGCCCCGATGTCCGAGGTCGCGGGCCGGCTGGCCCCGCAGGTCGGCGCCTACGCCCTGATGAAGCCGAGCGGCGGCCGCGGCGTCCTGCCCGGCGGCATCCCCGGCGTGCACCCCGCGCGAGTCGTCGTCATCGGCGGCGGCGTCGCAGGCCTCAACGCCGCCCGCGTCGCCCTCGGCCTTGGCTCGGACGTGGAAATCCTGGACACCAACGTCGACCGTCTCCGCCAGATCGACAACGACTTCGGCGGCCGCATCCGCACCGTCACCTCGAACCGCCTCTCCGTGGAGCAGTCGGTCCTCGAGGCTGACATGGTCATCGGCGCAGTCCTGGTCCCCGGCGCGAAGGCTCCGAAGCTGGTCTCCAACGACCTGGTCTCCCGCATGAAGCCGGGCAGCGTCCTCGTCGACATCGCCATCGACCAGGGCGGCTGCTTCGCCGACTCGCGCCCGACCACCCACGACGACCCGACCTACACGGTCCACAACTCGGTCTTCTACTGCGTGGCCAACATGCCCGGTGCCGTCCCGCGCACCAGCACCTACGGCCTCACCAACGTCACCCTGCCCTACGCAGTCCAGTTGGCAGACAAGGGCTGGAAGCAGGCCCTCTCCGCCGACCCCTCCCTCGCCCTGGGCCTCAACACCCACTCGGGCGCCCTGACCAACGCCCCCGTCGCCACCGCCCACGGCCTCCCCCACACCCCCGTGGAAACCGCGCTGGCCTGACCAACCGCAGCGGAGAAGCGGCGAGGACCCGACAGGTTCCTCGCCGCTTTTCTTATGCCCCAAGCATTTTCTGGGCAAGCGGCTCACACGCCGAGCAGCTTTTCCGCGTTAACGTGCGCGATGCGGTGCCGGTCCTCCGCGGACAGTCCGGAATTGGCGAGGAACGCGGCCGCCCCGTCGTTGCCGACGAACGGGTAGTCGACCGAGTGGAGGATCCGGTCCGCGCCGATCTTCTCGAGGCAGAACCGCAGCTGTGCCTGGCTGAACATGCCGGACGGCGTGATGTGCGCGTTCTCCCGGAAGTACTCGGCGAAGGAGCGGTCCAGGCCGGTGATCCGCGCGGGCAGCTGGTCGTCGAGCCGGTCCAGGTAGAACGGGATCATCTCCCCCCAATGCCCGAGGATCACCTGCAGTTCCGGATGCCGGTCGAACACCCCGGACAGCACCAGGTGCACGAAATGCGTCGCGGTTTCCACGTGCCAGCCCCAGGCAGCGGCCTGGAACCGCGCGGTGACCACCGGATCGAGGCCGCCGTAGGAGGCGTCGGTGACCGCTCGCGGCGGCAGGCCGGGGTGGAGATAGATCGGCACTCGCAGCCGGGCCGCGGCGGCCAGCACCGGGGCGAACCGCGGGGCGTCGAGGAATTCGCCTTCGGTCCGCCCGGTGATCAGGGTGCCGACGAACCCCTGTTCGGACACGCACCGGGCCAGTTCCCGCGCCGCGGCTTCGGGCGCGGCGGTGCCCAGCGTGGCGAAAGCGGCGAACCGGCCGGGGTACGCGGCGACCGCTGCGGCTGCGGTGTCGTTGGCGCGGCGGGCCAATTCGGGCGCGACGTCGGCGGGCGCCTGCTGCCCCCACAGCCCGGAAAGGACCTGCGTGGTGATGCCGTGCCGGTCCATGTCCGCGATCCGGGCTTCGCCGAGTTCTTCGAGTCGTTCCGCCGGCGCCGCGGTGGCGGAGGTGGCATTGCCCTCGGCGGCCGAATAGGCACGCACGAAGCCGGGCCCGAGTTCGCGCATCACCGGGGCGCTCGCGGCGGTGAGGGCGGGATCGGAGAAGTGCTCTTCCAGCGTGATGATCCGCATCGGGGCTCCCTGGATAAATTAGTAGACAAGTTGTCCACTAATTCGATGTTAGGCTGCTGTCCCATGGCGCGCAACGACTCCGAACCGGCCAAACGCGGACGGGGCCGCCCGCCGTCGGCCGAGGTGCGCCGCCGCATCCTCGAAACCGCGGCGGCGGTGCTGCGCGAGAACGGCGTCTCCGAGGTCACCTTCGACAAGGTGGCGCGCCGCGCCGAGGTGAGCCGGATGACGCTGTACAAGTGGTTCCGCTCGCCCGCCTCGCTGGCGCTCGCCGCGTTCGAGGACACCTACGCGGATTCACTGCGCCCCGAGTCGACCGGCGACCTGTGGACCGACCTGCGCACCTATCTGCGGGAGTTCGTCGCCAACCTGTCCGAGCCCCGCCTCGGCGCGATGGTCGCCGGGCTGCTCGGCTCCGCCCAGCACGACCCGGCGCTGGCCAGCGAGATTTCCGACATCTACACCCGGCCCCGCCGCGAAGGAGCCACCGAACTGCTGCGCGCCGGCCAAGAACGCGGGCAACTGCCAGCGTCAGTAAATGTCGAGGTGCTGGTCGATCAACTGTGGGGCGCCTGCTACGCCCGCCTGCTGCTCCCCGAGGGCGCACTGAACGAAGCTTTCGCGGACACCCTCGTAGCAAACCTGCGCGCCCTGTCCGCCCCACACTGATTCAGTCCCGACCCGCAACCCCCGCCACACACCGCATTCGCCTACCCCGCAACAAAACCCACCCCGCCCCCACTGGCCCGCCGCGAACGCCCCACCCACAACCCAACCGCCACCATCAAGCACCGCGGGGGTCCGGGGGGCTCGGCCCCCCGGGCAATACGACGCCCCTTCCAAGCGAAGCGCGGCCACGCGCGAGCAGGGAGGGGCCAGAAGGGGCGACCCGCTCAACCAGCCTGGGGGTCACTGGGAGCGGGTCGCCGGGTACTAGCTTAAAGAACATTCGGCTGGCGCGCTCGTCCGGGGGTGGATTTCGCCGGGGTTCTCACCCGCGACCAGGTGAACGTTCAACCTTTCACCTTTGCTTCCGGGGGCAGGGTTTCCCTGCTCCGCGCGGGTTCCAGGGTCCTTCGAAACTCGCTGGCGTGCCGTTCGTCACCTCTGCGCCCGGCAGCGCCGGTTGTGCCCGTTTGATCCGGGGCGGCGGCTCGCTCGGGAATAAATTGTCGGTGCCGCTCCCTAACCTTGTGATGTGACCACCACTGCGACGCCTGCGCGTCAAGACCGTCCGATTGCTGAGACGGCGCCCCGACCGGTCGGCTGGGTGCGCCGGTTGTCCGCTGCCTGCTGGGAGCACCGCGGCGTTGTCGTGCTCGCGATGACGGCGGCGATTCTGAGCGTGGGCGTGCAGGCGGCGAGTCCGTTGCTGGTGCGGTCGGCGGTGGACGACGCGGTGGCCGGGCACACTTCGCAGCTGGCCGGGCTCGCGGCGGCGCTGGTGGCGTTGCAGGTCGTCGCGTTCGGGTCGGCGTTCCTGCGCCGGTATGTCGGCGGGCGGCTGGCGCTGGACGTGCAGCACGATCTGCGGAACCGGGTGTTCGGGGCGGTGTCGCGGCTGGATGGCGGGAAGCAGGACGCGTTGCGCACCGGGCAGGTCGTGTCGCGCGCGATTTCGGATCTGCAGCTGGTCACCGGGTTGCTGATGCAGGTTCCGTTGTCGGCGGGGTCGGTGATTTTCGCGGTGCTCGCGCTGGGCGCGATGCTGTGGATGTCGCCGCTGCTCACGCTCATCGCGCTGGTGGTCGCGCCCGCGGTCGGGATTGTCGTGGCCTTGAGCCGGCGGCGGTTGTTCCCGGCGACCTGGTCGGCGCAGCAGCGCGCGGCGGATGTCGCGCAGCAGGTCGAGGAAACTGTCACCGGCGTGCGCGTGGTGAAGGGTTTCGGGCAGGAGGCGCGAGAGGTCGCCCGGCTGGAGCGCACGGCACGGAAGCTTTTCGCGGAGCGGTTGCGCGCGGCGAAACTGTCCGCGTTGCCGACGGCGACCACGTCGGCACTGCCTGCCGCGGGTCAGGTCGCGGTGCTGGCGATCGGCGGCGTGCTGGCGTTGAACGGGCAGATCAGTCTCGGCACGTTCCTCGCGTTCGCCACCTATCTCGCGGCGTTGATCGGCCCGGCGCGGTTCCTGTCCGGTCTGGTGGTGCAGGCGCAGCTCACGCGTGCCGGCGCGGAGCGGGTGTACGAGCTGATCGACGCGCAGCCGGAGGTCGCCGACAGCCCGGACGCACGGCCGTTGCCTCCCGGCACGCTGGGCGTGGAACTGGACGACGTGAAGTTCGGCTACACCCGCAGCGATCCGGTCCTCGACGGGCTCACGCTGGAAGCGCGTCCCGGTGAAACGCTCGCGCTGGTGGGCACGGCGGGGTCCGGGAAGTCCACGATTTCCATGTTGCTGCCCCGGTTTTACGACGTGCACTCGGGCGCGGTGCGGGTCGGCGGGCTGGACGTACGGGACGTGCCGCTGAAGGAACTGCGGCAGGCGATCGGCGTGGTTTTCGAGGAAGCGTTCCTGTTCTCCACGTCGGTGCGGGACAACATCGCTTACGGCCGTCCGGACGCGAGCGACGAGGAGGTCTACGCGGCCGCTCGCGCGGCAGAGGCGGACGAGTTCATCCGCGCGCTGCCGGACGGGTACGACACCGAGGTCGGCGAACGCGGGCTCACGCTGTCCGGCGGGCAGCGGCAACGGCTCGGGCTCGCCCGCGCGCTGCTCACCGATCCGCGCGTGCTGATCCTGGACGACGCCACCTCGGCGATCGACACCGTCACCGAAGCCGCGATCCACGACACGCTGCGCGCGGTCACCGCCGAACGCACCACGCTGCTCATCGCGCACCGGCGGTCGACGCTGCAACTCGCCGACCGGATCGCGGTGATGGATCAGGGCCGGGTGGTCGACGTCGGCACCGAGGAGGAGCTGCTGGCGCGGTGCGCGCTGTTCCGCGAGTTGGTCGCTGGGCCGGGCGACGACGTCGAAAAGCCGCACCGTTGCGACAAGCTTGAGCCCGGCGCGGACGGCATCACGGAGGTGCTGTGGCCGCACGACGAACGCGACGAGGTCGACGCTCTCGCCGAGGCCGCGCAGTCCCGCGGCGGGGTGCCAGGCGGTGGGAGCGGCTTCGCCGGCAGCGGCGGCGCAGATGTGCCGCCGACCCCGGAGTTGCTGGAAGGCGTGCGCCGGTTGCCGCCGGCGACCGACCGGCCGCGACTGTCCGATGTGGACGTCACAGCCCCGGATCCCGGTTTCCGGCTGTCCCGGATCCTGCGCCCGGTGCGGTGGCCGCTCATCGGGGTGATCGGCCTGGTCGCGGCCGACGCGCTGGCCTCGCTCGCGCTGCCCGCGCTGTACCAGCGCGGGGTGGACCACGGCGTGCTGCCGGGAGTGGCGAGCGTGGTGTGGCTGCTGGCCGGGATCGGCGCACTGGTGGTGGCGGCCGACTGGTTCGTCGTGCGCTGGCAGACGCGGCTCACCGCGCGCGTCGGCGAGACGGTGCTGTACTCGCTGCGCGTGCGCAGTTACGCGCACCTGCAACGGCTCGGGCTGGACTACTACGAGCGCGAGCTGTCCGGGAAGATCATGACCCGGATGACCACGGACGTCGACGCTTTGTCCACGTTCCTGCAGACCGGCCTCGCCACCGCGGTGGTCAGTGCGCTCACCTTGGCGGGCATCACGGTCGCGCTGCTGGTCACCGATGCCGCCCTGGCCGTGTACGCACTGGCCATGCTGCCGATTCTGCTCGTCGCCACGTTGGTGTTCCGGCGGGTCGCCTCACGCGCGTACACCGAGGCGCGCGAGAAGGTGAGCGTCGTCAACGCGGACATGCAGGAAAACGTCAGCGGTCTGCGCGTCGCCCAGGCGTACACGCGCGAAGAGCGCTCGGCGGAGGTGTTCGCTTCGCGCAGCGACGACTACCGGCGGTCGCGGCTGCGCGCGCAGCGGTACATCGCGACGTACTTCCCGCTTGTCTCGCTGCTTTCGGATTTGGCGACCACCACCGTGCTGGTCGTCGGCGCACACCGCGTCGCGGGCGGCACGCTCGAAGCTGGCGTGCTGCTGGGATTCCTGTTGTACCTGCAGCAGTTCTTCTCTCCGATCCAGCAACTGTCGTCGGTGTTCGACGGCTACCAGCAGGCGCGCGTCGGCCTGAGCCGCATCGGCGACCTGCTGCGCACGCCGACGTCGGTGCCCCCGGCTGAGCAGCCGGTCGCGCTGCCCGCGCGGCTGTCCGGCGAAGTGCAGTTCAAGGACGTCGATTTCTCTTACACCGGCGCGGAAAAGCCCGCACTGGAGCACCTGACGCTCGACGTCGCGGCGGGCGAAACCGTCGCGCTGGTCGGCGCGACCGGCGCGGGCAAATCCACCGCGGTAAAGCTCGTCGCGCGCTACTACGACGCCACCGGCGGCTCGGTATTGATCGACGGGATCGACGTACGCGAGTACGACCTGCCCGCTTTGCGCGCTCGGATGGGCGTGGTGCCGCAGGAAGCACACCTGTTCTCCGGCACCGTCGCGGACAACGTGCGGTACGGCCGCCCCGAAGCCACCGACGCGGAGGTCGAGGCCGCCGTGCGCGCAGTCGGCGCGCTGGACGGAGTGGCCGCGCTGCCCGCCGGTTTCCGGCAACCAGTGGGCGAACGCGGCCGTTCGCTGTCCGCCGGGCAACGGCAGCTCGTCGCGCTGGCCCGGGCCGAACTGGTCGACCCGGACGTCCTCCTGCTCGACGAAGCCACCGCCGCCCTGGACCCGGCCACCGAAGCCACCGTCCTGCGCGCCACCGAACACCTCGCCCGGCGCCGCACCACCTTCGTAGTCGCACACCGGCTGGCGACCGCCGCGAAAGCGGACCGGATCGTGGTGCTCGACCACGGCCGCATCGTCGAACAGGGCACGCACGCCGAGCTGGTCGCGGCGGACGGGCATTACGCGCGGCTGTGGGCGCTGGGGTGAGTCAGGAGACGACGTTGGCGAAGACCGCACCGACGACCAAAGCACTCACCAAACCGGCCGCAGCAGACAAGCACCACACGCAACCGTGCGCGCTCGGGTGACTCAAGAGATCTTGCGACGATAAATCATGTTCGCGAACACATACGCCACCACCAGAATCCCGACACACCACGCCAACGCCGTCCAGACGCCACTGCCAACCGGACGCTCGGCGAACAGGTCGCGAATGGTGTTGACGATCGACGTCACCGGCTGGTGTTCGGCGAACGCACGCACCGGGCCGGGCATCGTGCCGGTGGGCACGAAGGCCGAGCTGACGAACGGCAGGAAGATGAGCGGGTAGGAGAACGCGCTCGCGCCGTCCGCGGTTTTGGCGGTGAGGCCGGGGATCACCGCGATCCAGGTCAGCGCCAGGGTGAACAGGACCAGCATGCCGAGCACCGCGAGCCACGCCAGCGGCCCCGCGCTGGTGCGGAAACCCATCGCGAACGCGACGAGCACAACCACGGCGACCGAGATCAAGTTCGCGATCACCGAGGTGAGCACGTGCGCCCACAGCACCGCCGAGCGCGCGATCGGCATGGACTGGAAGCGTTCGAAGATGCCGCCTTTCATGTCCAGGAAGAGCCGGAACGCGGTGTAGGCGATGCCGGAGGCGATGGTGATCAGGAGGATGCCGGGCAGCAGGTAGGTCACATACGACTCGGAGCCGGTGTTGATCGCGCCGCCGAAGACGTAGGTGAAGAGCAGCAGCATGATAATCGGCGTGATCGTCGTGGTGATGATCGTGTCCAGGCTGCGGGTGATGTGCCGCAGCGATCGTCCTAACAGGACCGAACTGTCCGCGACGAAATGGCTGCTCATTGTCCGTCCCCCTGGTTTCCGGTGCCGACAAGGGAAAAGAAGACGTCTTCCAGCGTCGGCTGCTTCTCGACGTACTCGACCTTCGCCGGCGGGAGGAGCTGCTTGAGCTCGTCCAGCGTGCCGTTCACGAGCACCCGGCCCTCGTGCAAAATCGCGATCCGGTCGGCGAGGTGTTCGGCCTCATCCAGGTACTGCGTGGTGAGCAGCACCGTCGCCCCCTGATCGGCGAGCTCTTCGACCGCCTTCCAGACGTCGTTGCGCGCCTGCGGGTCGAGCCCGGTGGTCGGCTCGTCGAGGAAAATGACCTGCGGGTCCCCGATCAGGCTCATCGCGATGTCGAGACGACGGCGCATGCCACCGGAGTACGTCGACACCTTCCGCGCCCCGGCGTCGGTCAAGGAGAACCTCTTCAGCAACTCGTCGGCGATCTCGCCCGAGTTCTTGAGATGCCGCAATTTGGCGACCAGCACCAGATTTTCGCGCCCGGTAAGGATTTCGTCGACCGCCGCGAACTGCCCGGTGAGGCTGATCGACTCGCGCACCTCCGCCGCCTGGCCAGCGACAGAGTACCCGTTGATCTCCGCCTCCCCCGCGTCCGCCTTGAGCAAGGTGGCCAAAATGCGCACGACCGTCGTCTTGCCCGCGCCATTCGATCCGAGCAGCGCGAAAATGCTTCCGCGCGCCACCTCGAAATCGACCCCGCGCAGAACTTCCAATTTCCCGTACGACTTCTGCAGCCCCCGTACTCGAATCGCCGGCTTCGTCATACCGCACCGCCTGCCGCGCGGTCGATCGATTCGGTCAGCCGCGTCCGTTCCCGGGAAATCCAGTTCCCCTCGGGGTAACTCCGGAGAAATTCCTCCGCGAACTCGACCGGTTCGTCACCGACGATGCCCCGCACGCTCGTCCCGTTGGCCACACTCTGCTCGAACAGGTCGATGAGGTCGTCCAGCATCCGCAGATGCCCCTCCGCCGTGCCCGGCCCGAAGTACTGCACGTACCGGTGCAACGCCTTGATCGCCGCCCGGTAATCCGGCGGCAGCTCCTCGACGCGCGCCTTGTACCGCCGGTACCGCTTCTTGTCCTCCAGCGGCCCGGTGACCACCTCCAGGTACTGGAGATATTTGCTCTTGCCTTCATTCCCCATGGTCCATTCCCTCCTTGCGCAGCTGTTCGAGCCGGTCCGAGAGAAACCGCCAGTTCCGCCAGAACTCGTCAAGACTCGCCCGCCCAGGAGCGTTCAACGAGTAAACCTTCCGCGGCGGCCCTTTCTCCGACGGCACTTTCTCGACGTCGACGAGCCCGCGCTGCTCGATCCGCACGAGCAACGCGTAAACGGTGCCCTCGGCGAGATCGGTGAACCCCCGTTCGCGCAACCAGGCGGTGATCTCGTATCCGTAGGCGGGCCGTCCAGCAAGAATCGCGAGAACGATGCCCTCCAAGGTCCCCTTGAGCATCTCCGTCGCCTGCTTGCCCATCGAACGCCCTTCAGCTAGTCAGTGTTGCTGAGTACCGGTAGATAGTAACACTGACTACTGGACGCGGCGAGGGGTGATTTCCAGAAGCGCGGCGGGGCAGGGAGGGGCGTGCCGGGCCCGGTCGAGACGGCGCGCGGGGAAGCCCACTCGGCAGCAGGTTCGAGACGACGTCGTTCTGCTGCGCAGCGTCGGCAGGGTCAGTGAGACTTCGGACTGCGGTTATCGGCTGCGAGCACGCGGGTTCAGACCACCGTCGGCAGCGTCAGGGAGACATCGTGCCGCAGACAATCGGCTCACGAACGCGCCGGTTCAGCCCGATGTCGGCAAGGTCAGGGGGCTTCGCGTTGCGGCCGTCCCGCCGGGAACGCACCGATTCCCGCGAGCGTTCAGGAACCGCTGTCGAGCCGAGGCTCAGGGAAGTTCGCGCCAGCTGAGGTCGCCCCAGCCCGCTGATGTGACGTCGGCGAGTTCGGCCCAGCGAGTCGTCCCGGGCCGGACGTGCGTGTCCGAGCCGATGGACCACTCGGGCGCTTCCGGCTCGACGTGGTCGAATTCGTCAATGCCGGACGGGGTTCGCCACACCGCGGTGCAGGAATCGCACATCAGCACGACTTTGCCGTGCTCGGTGACGAGCGGGCGAATCAATCCCTGATCCCAGAATGACGGACACTCGACCAGCCACATCGCGTCACCACCGCCTTGCGCCTCGGAAACCGCTGCGCCCGAGTGAGGCCGCAGCCTTTCGACAGCACAACACCGCTCAGTGAACGACCCGCTACGCCGATGCCAACTCAGCCGGAACAGGCGCGGACGACCCTGCGCCGCACTACCCGCATGGGTGACCTGACCGCGAAGGCCCGGATGGGGACGCCTCAAGACGCGCGTTCGCGGGCCGCCAGTCGCTGCCGCATCGCGTGGTGTCGGCTGCCGGGCCGCCATCGTGCACAGCGCTCTCCGGCCGCATTCGACGCGCCGGTGCGCGCTCAGCCCTCCTGCCGCTCCTCGCGACGGCAGAGGGCTGCTCGCCGCAGGTCCCGCTTCCGACAAGCCCGCCGCACGAGTCACAGCCAACGACACCTGCATCGCTCGTCTCAGCCGCACTCAACGCCTGCCAGGTCGCCGCCGCACGAGCCAGCCAGCATCGCCCGCCTCAGCCATACCCAACGCCAGCCAAGTCGCCACCACAACGAATCAGCCAGCGACACCCGCACCGCTCGCCCCAGCACCTGCCAGCCGGACCCCACGATTCAGGCAGCAACGCTCGCCTCGGCCGCACCCAGCGCCTGCCAGCCACGACCGCACGGTTCAGCCAGCAACACCCGCCTCAGCCGCACCCAGCATCTGCCAGCCAACCTGTCACCGCGCAAGGCCTAACCACCCGAGCCAGCATCGCCC
This sequence comes from Amycolatopsis sp. NPDC054798, assembly GCF_053611505.1. Classification (NCBI taxonomy): domain Bacteria; kingdom Bacillati; phylum Actinomycetota; class Actinomycetes; order Pseudonocardiales; family Pseudonocardiaceae; genus Amycolatopsis; species Amycolatopsis sp. NPDC054798. The sequence continues at coordinate 99,843 of NZ_JBSHAM010000021.1, forward strand.
GCCTCAGCACCTCGCCTGCCAAGCCGTCGCCGAACAAGGCCCTCGGAGCCAGCAACGCCCGCCCCAGTCGCACTCAACGCCTCGCGACGAGCCGTGGCCACACAAGGCCCGTCCACCCCAACCAGCAAAACCACACCACTCACCCCGGCTCACGACAAGCCGTCACCACACCAGGCCCCCAAACCAGCAACACCACTCACCCGGCCGCCCCAAGCTTCTCCCGACAAGCCGCCACCGCAGCAAGATCCGCCTCCGGACCGCCAGCCCGAGCGGGCAGCATCGCCAGCACCGAAGCCTCCCCCGCCCGCACCGTCGGATGGCTGCGCGCCGCCTTCGCCAGCAGCTGCGACGGCCCCGTCTCCACCAGCACCCGCTGCCCCTCGGCCGAAAGCGGCGAGTCCTCCCCCAGCAACGTCCCCAACGCAGGCCAGAACCGCACCGGCTCAACCGGATGCGAGGCCCAGTAAGAAGGATCAGTCGCCTCGGCGTCAGTAAGACGACGGCCGGTATAACCCGACACCATCGGGATCTTCGGCGGCGAAGGCTGAGCAGCAGCCACCGATGGAAGGCTCCGCGCGGCAGCCTCAGCCAACGCCGGGCTGTGGAAGGCCGACGTCGCGGGAACACGGAGACAGGTGCGTCCATCGGCACGCAACTTCGCCGCTGCCTCCGCCAAAGGCGCTTCCGGGCCAGAGAGAATCAACTGCCGAGGAGCATTGATCGCACCGATCACTACCTCATCAGTCAGAACCCCAGCGACATCGTCGACTGTCGCGGCCACGGCCAGCATTCCGCCAGCGGGAGCCAAAGCCAGCTCCTGCACCCGACGCCACATCAGCTCCGCAGCGGCGGGAACCTCGAAGACGCCAGCCAGCGTCGCCGCGGCCACCTCGCCGACGCTGTGGCCCAGCAGGGCAACCGGCTGCACGCCCCACGAAAGAACCATCCGGCCCAAGGCATGCCCCACCGTGAACAGCAGGATTTGCGAGCGGGTCACGTGGTCCAGCGGCACGACCGGCGAGTCGGTGAGCCAGTCGGCGCGGACGGCGGAGCCGTCGGGGCCCAAGGCGGCGAAAACCTCGTCCACCGCGGCGGTGAACACCTCGTCGTGACCGTACAGGCCGGCGGCCATTCGGACGTGCTGCGAGCCCTGGCCCGGGAACAGCAGTGCGACCTCGGTCATCAACGAACTCCTTCCGCCTGCGACAGCCGGAACCGGATCGTCGGGCACGGCGGTCGACGGCGGCTCGACCCCTGCTGGACTGCCAGGTCGAGTCCGTTCCCACACACTGTCGAGACCCGGCCGGAAGGGTGGCCACTATGAGATTCGACGGGCTGTACCTCGCCGGGCTCGGGAGTTGGCTGCCACCGGCGACGACGACCGCCGAAGCGGTGCGGAGCGGGCAATGCTCGGCCGAGACGGCGCGCAAAAGCGAGATGGAATCCGTCCTGGTCGCGCCCGAAGGGATCGCGCCGCCGGAGATGGCGGCTCGGGCCGCGCGGGTCGCCTTGGGGCGGTCCGGAGTGGCGCGCGGCGACATCGCGGTGTTGCTGCACGCGACGTTGTTCCATCAGGGCTACGACCTGTGGTCACCCGCCTCGTACGTCCAGCGGGCGGCGGTCGGCGGGACCTGTCCGGCGATCGAGGTGCGGCAGGTTTCCAACGGTGGGATGGCGGCGCTCGACCTGGCGGCCAGCTACCTCCTGGCAGACCCGGCGCGGCAGGCGGCGTTGATCACCGCGGCGGATCGCTTCGACGGGCCCGATTTCGACCGTTGGCACAGCGATCCGGGGACGGCGTATGCCGACGGCGGGACGGCGATGGTGTTGTCCAGTGTGGGCGGGTTCGCGCGGCTGCGCAGCCTGGCGGTGGTCGGCGGGCCGGAGCTGGAAGGCATGCACCGGGCGGGGGCGGCGTTCGGCGAAGTCGCGATGAGCGACCGGCAGCTGGTCGATCTGGACGCGCACAAAAGATCATACGTCGCCGAGGCTGGGATGTCACAGACTCTCGCTGCCATCCTCGACGGGCAGCGGGAGGCATTGAAGCGCGCGCTGAGCGACGCCGAGCTGGAACTGTCCGATGTGGACCGACTGGTGCTGCCGCATTTCGGAAGGCGGCGGCTGGTGTCGAATTACCTGCGGCACATGGACGTTCCGCTGGAGCGGACGACGTGGGACTTCGACAGCCACATCGGCCACCTCGGGGCGGGCGACCACATCGTCAGCCTGGAACACCTCGTGCGGACCGGCGGCCTTCGGCCGGGACAGACGTGTCTGCTGATGGGCGTCGGTGCGGGATTCTCATGGAGCAGCGCGGTAATCGAACTGCTTGAGAAGCCCGAGTGGGCCGACTAAACGCCATAAAAGAAAGGCCCCGCGAGAGAAGACTCGCGGGGCCTTTCTCGTGTGAAGCTATTCGACGATAGCGACCGCGCGAGCCCAACCGGCGCCGGCGCCAGCCAGCTTCACCGGGAAGCACGACAGCGTGAAACCGTGCGCCCGCGGCAGTTCTCCGAGGTTCGCCAGCCGCTCGATCTGGCAGTACTCCCGGTCGCGTCCGCGCATGTGCGCCGGCCACAGCACCGACTTGTCACCGGTCCGCTGGTAGGTCTCGATGATGTGCGTGAACGGCGCGTCGAGGCTGAACGCGTCCGTGCCGATCACCCGGACCCCGAAGTCCAGCAACAGGTCCAGTCCGGACTGGTCGAGGCCGACGAACTCGGTGAAGTACTTCGGCGTGCCGGCGTGCTGGTCGGCTCCGGTGTGAAGCAGGACGATGTCCAGCTCCTTCGGCTGATAGTCCACTCGGGACAGTTCGGCGCGCACGTCGTCCGCGGTGATGACGCCCGGCGCGCGGCCGGTGAAGTCCAGTACCACGGCGGGGCGGTGGAACCAGTCCACCGGCATCTGGTCGATCGTGCGCGGGGCCGAACCGTAAGACGTGGCGTCGCCGTAGTGCGCCGGCGCGTCGATGTGCGTGCCGGTGTGCGTGGTCAGCGAGACGGTGTCGTTAGTCAGGAACTCGGCGTCCCGCAACACCTCCGGGTCGAGTTCCATGCCGAAGTGCTCGCGCATTTCCGACACCAGGTGTTTCGCCCCGTCCTGCGCGGACATGGTGACCAGCGACAGCGGCTCCGGCTCCCACCCCTGCGGGTCGATCGGGGAGGACAAGTCAATCAGCTGCACGGATTTCTCCTTCTAGTCAGGACCGCAGGCTGAGCCCGCCGTCTGCGGTGATCACCTGGCCATGGATCCAGCCGGCTTCCGGTGCGCTCAGCAGCGCGACGACATCGGCGACATCGGCGGGAGTGCTGAGGCGACCGGCGGGGGTCCGTGCCGCCAGCACCTGCACCATTTCCGGCTGCGTGGTTTCCTCGCCCTTGTCGAGCTTCGCGGTCGTGACGGCGTTGACCGTGATCCCGCGCGGAGCCAGCTCGACCGCCAGGTAGCGCACCAGCGATTCGAGCGCAGCCTTCGCGACACCCAGCGCGACATAGCGCGGAATGACCCGCTGCGCGCCGGAACTGGAGACGGCGAGCACCCGGCTGCCCGGCTTCAGGTGTTCCAGAAGCGCGGGTACCAAGCGCAGCAACGGATCCAGCGCGGCGGAGACGTCGGTGTGCAAGTCGGCAACAACAGCGCCGGCGGCGGGCATCGGATGCCACGACGCGGCGTTGTGCACCAAGACGTCCAGACCGCGGCCAGCCGCCGCAACGGCTGCGACCAACTGCGCCGCACCGTCCTCAGTGGACGGATCGGCGCGGATCAGGGACGCCGAGCCGGGCAAACCTTCGAGGCTCGCGAGCGCGGCTTTGGCGGCTTCGTCGTCGTGCGCGTAGTCGAGCAGCACGTGCGCGCCGCTCGCGCAGAATTTGCGGGCGATGGCCAGCCCCAGCCCTTTGGTGGCGCCGACCACCAGCACGCTGCGGCCGGCCAGACCGAGATCGCTCACGCCGAGGCCTCGGACACCGTCGAGTACAGGTCCGCCTCGACGTCCACCAGCTCGACGAACTTCTTCACGTGCGCCTGGAATTCGGGGCTGGTCACGACTGCCTTGTGCGCGTTCGCGTCGACCCACTGGCCGATGTTCAGGTACACCTTGGGATCGCGCAGCGACCGCACCATCTGGTAGGCGACGAACCCGGGCTGCTCGGCCATGTACTGCGCGTGCTCGGTGAAGACCTTCTCGAACTCTTCCGGCTCGCCCTTGACGGTGAACTTGCTGATGAACGTGACCACGGTATCGGCTCCTAGCAGTGCGGTTCCGGGATTCTGGCTGCCGCGCACGGAGGACAGCGCCTCGCGCAACTCGCGGCGGACGAGCTTGCCGTTGGGCGAACGCGGGATCGCCCTGGTCAGCTCGACGTGTTCGATGTGCTTGTAGTACGGCTGGGCGGCGTTGATCTCCGCGGCGATCTCGCCCGCGCGCGGCACCCAGTCGTCGCCCGCCGGGACGATCAGCGCGGCCGCCACCGCGCCGGCGAACTCGTCCGGCTGGTCGACCACCGCGCAGTCCGCCACACCGGGGTGGCGCAGCAGCTCAGCCTCGATTTCGGTGGGCGAGATCAGCCAGTTGTCGCGTTTGAAGACGTCCTTGATGCGGTCGACCAGGAACAGGTACCCGTCCTCGTCCAGGCAGCCGACGTCCCCGGTGGGCAGCCAGCCGTCCGAGCCGATGCCGTCGCCGTCGGGACGGCCGAGGTAGCCGCGCATCACCTGCGGGCCGCGCACCTCGACCTCGCCGCGTTCGCCGGTCGGCAGCGGCTCCCTGGTCGTCAGATCGACAACGCGCACCTCGGTGTCGCGCACGACCTGGCCGACCGAACCTGGCCGGGGCGCGGCCGAGCCGTCGGACAGCACCAGCGGCGCGGTTTCGGCGAGGCCATAACCCTGCACGACCGGGATGCCGAACTGCTCGCGGAGGATTTCCGCGTGCACCGGGGACAGCGCCGAACCGCCGGACAGGATGACCTCGCAGCCGGGCAGCTTCAGCTCCGCCAGCCGCGAATCGGTGGCGAGCCGGGCCAGCCGGAACGGCATCGAGTAGTAGTGCGTCACCCCGGCGGCGAGCGGAATCGTGGCGACCGGGTCCGGCACCAGGCACAGCACCTGGGTGGCACCGGCGATCAACGCGGAGTTCAGGTGCATCGGGTGGTAGCTGGGCAGGTGGTTGAACGTCACCGACGTTCCGGTCACCCCGTGCGCTTCGGCGACCTGCACCGCGTTGACCGCGATGTTGCGGTGGGTGAGCCGCACACCCTTGGACTGCCCGGTGGTGCCGCTGGTGAAGTGGATGCACGCGACCGCGTCCGGCTCCAGCTCCATCGGCGAGCCGGCCGGGCCCGCTGCCAGCGCGGCGACCGACGTCGGGCGGTCCGGATTCCCGAAGCACAGCAGGTGGTCCGGCGTCGCGGAGGCACGGGCGACGGCCGCGGTCATCGAGTCGTTCAGCACCGCCGCGGCGGCGGACGACTCGGTCAGCACCCGGCCGAGATCGCCTTCCCGCAGCAGCGGGCTCAACGGCAGCACGACGTTTCCGCTGCGCAACGTGCCGTAGTAGGCGATCGCGAACTCCGGGTGCAGCACCGAGGACATCGCGACGACCGAACCCGCCGACCCGATCCGATCCGCCAGCCCGGCGGCGAAGCCGGACGCGGCACGGTCGAGTTCGGCGAACGTCAAGGCTGTCTCGCCGAGTCGCACCGCGACCTGATTCGGGCTGTTCTCCGCGAGGATGCGCAGCGCATCCGGCAGCAGCGGCGTGTCCAGCAGCGACTTGACCGGAAGGACACCGTCAGCCATCGGCGCGTTCCTCCGCCCAGGCCTTGGCGAGGTTCAGCGTCGCGGAGCTGTTGGTGCCCAGGGCATTGCGGACGAACGCCTTCGCGTCCTCGACGGTCTTTCCCTCGCCGAGAATCTGCTCAACCGCGTCGCGCTTGATCACCACGGTGTGCTCGGACGTCGCGCGCACGCTTCCGTCCGCGTTGGGCACGATCGTCCACAGTCCGTTGTGGACGGTCATCAGCGCGGGCAGCACCAGCTGCTTGTACGCGATGGCGTGCTCGTCGTCGAAGCACACGCGCACCGACTTCGTGGTGTGCACGGCACCGGTCGCGGTCTTGGTGTCCATCTCCATGACCTGCAGACCAGGGGTTTCCTCGGTCAGGTCGAGGCGCTGGACGTGCGGCAGCCGTTCCGGCCAGAGGTCTGAACGGTAGAGGAAGTCGTAGACAGACGCCGCGTCCGCGTTGATGTCGACGCTGTCGGCGAAAACCGTCGTGAGTTCTTCAGTCTCGGCAAGGCTTTCCGCGATAGTGCGGAGGTTCTCCAGCTCGTGCTCGCTGTTGCGGTCGACCGCCTTGCTCACCCACTCGACGTTCTCCGGCAGGTCGCGCACCGCGCTGAACGCGTGTTCCAGTACGACGGTGCACGAACCCGGGCCGCCGGGCTGGATGTTCCACGCCCCGGTCATCGACGCGACCGGATGCTGCGAAACCTCCTGGCGGAAGTCGATGCGCAGGGCGCCCTCGTCGAAGTCGCGGCGCGAGGTCCAGGTCTTGGGCTCGTCGTTCGCGGTGGCCCACAACCGGATTCGCTCGGTGGTGCCGTCTTGTTCGAGCTGGCGCGCGTAGACCGTCGGTCCGAAGTAGACGGGCCAGCGGGTCACGTCGGCGAGCAGCGCGTACACGGCCGAGGCGGGCGCGGCGACGTCGATCTTGTGTTCGGTCTCGTAGATCCGCAGTGGTGCAGCCACGTGCTCGGTCCTCTCAGTAGTTGCCAAGCCCGCCGCAGACGTTGATCGCCTGCCCGGTCATGGACGCCGCGGTGTCGGTGACGAGGTAGCCGACGAGGCCCGCCACCTCCTCCGGAGTGGAGTACCGGCCGAGCGGGATCTTCGCGGTGAACTTCTCCAGCACGGCTTCCTCGGTGGTGTCCCAGGCCTTCGCGTAACGGCCGCGGATCGCCTGTGCCATCGGGGTTTCCACGTAACCGGGGCACACCGCGTTGACCGTGACGCCGGTCTTGCCCAGCTCGAACCCGAGCGCCTTGGTGAAGCCGACGACGCCGTGCTTCGACGCCGAGTAAGGCGCGCCGAGCACCACGCCCTGTTTGCCCGCGGTGGACGCGATGTTGATGACCCGGCCCTTGTCCTTGGCCAGCATGCCGCCCTTGGTGAGCACCTCGCGGGTCATCAGGAAGACGCTGTTGAGGTTCGTGTTGATCACGTCGAACCACAGCTCGTCCGGGATCTCGGCGGTCTGCCCGCCGCCGCTGCGGCCGGCGTTGTTGACCAGGACGTCGATCGGGCCGTAACGGTCGACCGCGGCCGCGACCAGCGCCTGGATGTCGTCCTTCTCCCGGACGTCGCAGGTGCTGCCGTCCACGTCCAGTCCCTCGGCGCGCAGGTCCCGCACCGTCTCGTCGACGGATTCCTTGGTGCGGGCGCAGAAAAACACCTGGTAGCCCTGCTGCGCCAGCGATCGCGTCACCGCGAGCCCGATTCCGCTGGTGCCGCCGGTGACCAGCGCTACGCCCCGGCTCTGTTCGGTCATCGTGTCCCTCCTGGGTTGCTCGGCGCACGGAACAGGTCCACGCGCACGTCGCGCGGACGAGCGCCGAACGCGACGAGATTGAGGATCTTGCGGAAGATCGGGGTGTGCGGCAGCAGCTTCGCGACCACCGGCCGCACGGCGTCCACGATCCAGCCGGACGACAGCATTCCCTTGTTCTGCCTCGACTGGAGCGTGAAGACGGTGTCCACTGCCGCGCGTCGCTCGGCCTCGAAACCGGCTAGAGCGGCGGGCTGGTTGTCGCCCGCATTCACCGCGGCGACGAGTTCGGGGTGCAGCGCGACGGCGTCCGCGATGGCGAGGTTGATGCCCTGCGCGCCGATCGGGCTGTGCGTGTGCGCGGCGTCGCCGATGAGCACGAGACCCGGCCGGACCCACTCCTGCGCCCGGCCGGAGAACACGTCCAGCGGCGACAGTTCGGACAGCGCGGTCACCTGGTTGCGGATCAGGTCCGCGTGCTGCGGGACGGCGGCGATCAGCTGCTCCCGGACGTGCTCGATGCCCTCGGCGGCCACCGTTTTGTAGCTGCCCTTCGCCAGCGTCCAGCCGATCTGGACGCGGTCCGGATAGGAGTCGTGCACCAGCACCGGGTCAGCCGCGGTGCGGTGGATGCGGACCGCTCCGGTGCGCCGGTCCGGGGCGATCAGCTTGAACCACACGACGTCGTGCTCGAACTTCTCAAACTTGTCGTAGCCGATCCCGGCGAGCGACCGAGTCTTCGAGTACCGGCCGTCCGCGGCGACCACCCAGCGGGCGCGCACCTGCGTCTCGCCGTCGCCGGAACCGCAGCGGATCCCGGTCACCGCGCCGTTCTCCTCCAGCAGCGCGCGGGTCGAGCAGCCGCTGAGCAGACGGAAACCCGGCGTCGCTTTGCATTCGTCGAGCAGACGTTCCAGCAGGAGCCGCTGCGGCAGGCTGAGCAGGTGCTCGTACGGCGCGGGAAGCGTCGCGTAGTCGATGTCCAGCAGCGTGCGGTCCCCTTGCACCAGCTGGAAATGACGCATCGGGTAGCCGCCGATGCCCTCCAGGACGCCGAGCTGGTCCAGCGTGCGCAACGCACCGGGCTGGATGATCTCGCCCCGGTACTCGCGGTCCAGCGACGCGCTGCGCTCCGCGACGACGACGTCCACTCCGGACCGCGCGAGCAGCAGCGCCAGCACCAGGCCCGCCGGCCCGCCACCGGACACGCACACGTCCGCTTCGATCTCGCGCACTCGATTCCTCCCGCCCTTGCCCGCGGCACTGCCTCGGCACACCCTCCAGCGGCCCGGTCCAAAACGGCTCGACACCCAGTCGGCCGTCCCGCGCGAGTGGTCCACGAGGGGACTTTGAGCCGGCCGCGCGACGGTCGGACAACACGCGGCCGACGAGGAGGACACCGGTGGCGACAACCGTGGGAATGCAGCTGTACCAAGAGGTGCAGGCGTTCTACGCCAAGCAGATGCAGCTGATGGACGACGGCGATGTGGAGCCGTGGGCGCGAACGTTCACCGAAGACGCCACGATCGCGAACAACGCCAATCCGGCGCCGGCGTCAGGCCGGGAGCTGATTTTGAAGGTGGCCCGGAAACTCGCCGCCGACGTTGTCTCGCGCGGGGTCCAGCATCGGCATTGGACCGGGATGCTGGTGGTCACCGAGGACAGCGCGGACCAGGTGCGGACGCAGTTGTACGCGATGGTGGCCGAGATTCCCGCTGGCGGCGAGCCTCGGTTGTGGCGGTCGACGTTCTGCCGGGACACGCTCGTGCGCGGGGCGGACGGGTGGCAGGTCGCCGGGCGTGTGGTGACTCATGACGATATTCAGGATGTGGAAGCTCAGATGGAGGAGCGGGTATGACTGTGTCGGCTGAGTTGTATCAGGAGATTCAGCAGTATTACGCGTGGCAGATGCAGTTGCTTGACCAGGCTCGTACTGATGAGTGGGCGGCTACGTTTACTGAGGACGGGGTTTTCGAGGCTAATGCGGCGCCGGAGCCGGTTAAGGGGCGGGCGGCGATTGCGGCTGCTTCGGCGGCTACGCATCGGCAGTTGGCTGAGGTGCATGAGTTGCGGCGGCATTGGTTGGGGATGCTGACGGTGTCGCCGGGGGGTAGTGAGGATGAGTTGTTTACTCGGTGTTATGCGTTGATTATCGCTACCCGGAAGGGTGGGGAGCCGCGGATTCACTGCAGTACGTTGTGTGAGGATCAGTTGGTGCGGGTTGATGGGGAATGGCTGGTTAAGTACCGGACGGTTTCTCGGGACGATATTCGGTGAGGGTGGGTTTCGGCTCGGGGGAGAATGTTGCGGTGAGGCACCCCGAAGCTTGATTGTGACTACGGTCTGAGGGGGCTTGTCAAGGCGGGAAAGATGCCTTGACAAGCCCCCTCAGACCGTGTTTTGGCTTCGTATCGGGGTGCAGGGGCGGGTGTGGCTGCACTGGTGGGTTTGGGAGCGCGGGCTGCGGTTGGGCAGGTGGGCGCGCTGGGCTTGGATACGCTGGCGAGTTGAGTTCGCGAGTGGCGGTTAGGCAGGAGGGCGGGGCTTGCGCCCCAATGTGGCATTGGGTGCGTCAGACGCACCGAACGCCACATTGGGTGCGTCGCATGCACCC